>JAYEKE010000236.1 GCA_034660915.1 Pseudomonadota bacterium | reverse complement strand
CAAGGAGTTGTTCTGCCGGACAACGGTTTCGATATCACTGGGAAAGACGTTGACTCCCTTGATAATAAGCATGTCATCCAAACGTCCGTGGATTCCGTTCAGGCGCATGTGAGTTCGTCCGCAGGCACAAGGTTCCGTGGTATAAGATACGATATCTCCGGTCCGGAAACGAATCAAAGGCCGGGCCACTTTTTTGAGTGAGGTGAGAATCATTTCACCCCGTTCTCCTTCCGGAACCTCTTCGCCGGTATCTGGATCAACAACTTCCACCAGAATATGGTCTTCCGCCCAATGCAGGCCCTGCTTGTATTCACACTGTCCGGCACAAGCCCCGAAAATATCCGATAGACCGTAATAGTCATACACATGGGCATTCCATAACTCTTCAATGCTCTGCTTGGTTTCCGGAATCGAACCACCCGGCTCCCCGGCGACAAAGATTTTCCTGATCGACAGATCGGCGGGATTAATACCGTTTTCTTTCGCTGATTCACCCAGAAACCAAGCATATGAAGGAGTTGTCCAGGTAACGGTGGGCTTCCAGGTTTTAAAAATTGCCAATAATCTTTCAGACGGGATGGTTCCCGCCCAGATGGTCAAAGCCCCAAGTTTCATGGCACCGATTACATCCGGACCACCGACAAAAAGGGTGAAATTAAGAGCATGACAATAACGGTCAGTCGGCCTCATGCCGGAAGACCAGAACAAGCGAGCCTGGAAATCCTGGAAATCTTCAAAGTCCTGACCGGTAAAGGGAGATGCGGTGGGGACCCCGGTAGAACCGCTGGATGCGCTCAAAAAAACAAAATCTTTTTCTGGAGCGCAAATCATATCTCCAAAGTCGGGTACTGCCTGCTGCCGATCCCTGAGAACCTTCTTGTTAACCGTTGGAAACTTTTTCAGATCTTCGAGACTTTTCAGATCTTCCGGCTTGACGCCTTTTTCGTTAAAGGCCCGTTGATAATAAGGCGACTTATTGTACGTCAGCTCCATCATATTTTTAAGCAGTGACAGCTGATATTCTTTGAGTTTTTCCCTCGGCATGGTTTCTAATTCTTCATCCCAATACTTACGATACTCAGTCATGATACCCCCTCATCCTTTTGGCTTTTTCAATATTACAATATGCGGTAGAAAAAATAATCTCGTATCAATAAAAAGGCTTATGCCTTATAACTAGCTTAATTAAGTAGAAATATTAAAATCAAATAATCTCACTAGCGATATTTTAGCACACTGTTCTACCTTTCATTGGCAACAAAAAAAGATCGATCTATAACGGTCGATCTCAGGCGGCCCAACGCTGATTTGCGATTGGCAAACTATTGCCGCGAATCAGCGTTGAACCACCGGATTTTATCTTATGCTTCTATCTTTTCGGCTTTGGCGGATCTTGAACCTCCTCGTCAATATTGATCAACTTTTTAGCATGATCGGCAAACTCTTCCCATGGGGTGAGTAGTCTGACGAGCAGTTTTGCGCCATCGGGCGAGCCGCCGCCGTGCATACATCCTGGAACCCCGGCTCCTAGTGTTAGCCATTCTATGAGACGGGCGGCCTTAAAGCGGGTTTTCGCGGACGGCGCCCCGGCCTTGAATATCTTCTGGATATCTTCTCCATAGTCTTCGTTCGTGAAATCTTTGTGGGATGGCATGCAGCCGGTTTCCGCGATGCCGCCGCCGATATCCTGGGCAATCCGTTTGGTTTCATAAGGTAGCGTGGCAACCATTACCTTATTGGTGTGAGCTGAGAGTGGATCGGCAAAAAATGCACCGGATGAATGCTTAAAACCGGTGGCACAAGATCCTGCTCCAAGTCCATAGGTAACCTGATTGTTAATCGACATATCAATCAATTTAGGCATGAAAGTCTTTGACGCCAGGCCATTCGCCCGGGCCAGGACAATGGATGCTCCGATCATGGCGTCTCCCTGACCGGCAACGCAGGCACCGATACAAGAACGATAATTACCGGTGAAGAAACCGATAATTTTAGCACAATATTTAAACTCTTTACACATGAAGACCCGTTCATTGGGAACAAATACATCATCGAACAAAAGGAATCCCTGAGTAATGCCGGTATCGGGAACTTCAAATTCCGCTTCTGGTTCGTATTCCCGCCGGTCACTGGGGTGGGTCGCTTCAATGATAGTCAATCCTTCAATATCCCGTGGGACGGCACAGGCAACCGCAAAATCCTGATCACTTTCACCGTAAACCCCACCAGGGAGAAGAAAAATTTCATTTGAAGCCGCCGTTCCACAAATCATTACCTTGGCTCCACGAATAACTATACCATCATCCCGAACTTCCGTTACCCTGATGTTGGCATCAAGATTTTCCTGCTGCGATGGTTTCTTGCTGCGATCTCCTTTGGAATCAGTCAGGGCACCGGCCACAGCCAGCCCCTCACATTCGACATTTTTTATCCATTTTTCCAGTCTTTGATGGTAGTTAGTGCCATGTTTTTCGTCAATATCAGCGGTTACTGCCCACATGACATTCATGCCGTTCCAGCCACAACAGACGGCTCCGGTACAGCTGCCGGTTCTTCGGTAATTGAGTCGTTTCATGTTCATGTTGGCAATTAAGTCTTCTGCACTGGTCATCATGGAGTTCCAACGCAGAATCTTTTCACCGGTGAAGGTCGATGTCGTAGTGTAGATATCCGCCAGCTCAGGATCATTGGCTCCATCATAGACTCTGGCATGGCTTTCCACGGTTCTTTTAGTTGCCGGATGGGTGGTGACATCTTCAATAAGTTCGCCGAACTTATAGATATTCGGCCGTAGCTTTTTGAGTGATGCCAGATAGTCGTTTCGATTCTTGATAGCCATTATTATTCTCCTTTACTAATTAAAGGTTATTATGGTGAAACTAACTGATACCATTATCAGCTTTATATTTTCGTATTTTATCAATAAATACCGGCAGAAATTCCCTGCAGTCATCAACAATTCCATAATCAACCTGCTCAAAAACCGGGGCTTTTGGTTCGTTGTTGATAGCAACCATAACCTTGGCACCGGTAATCCCCACCATGTGCTGCAGCTCGCCTGAAAGACCGACACCGATGTACAGGTCGGGTGACACCATCTTGCCGCTCTGGCCAATCATTTTATCCAGTTCTATCCAGCCTTCATCAACAGGAGGCCGGGTCGCTCCCAGAGCGCCACCCAGCTCATCCGCCAGGGACGCGATCTGCTGCCAGCCGTCCGGATCGCGGGCACCAGCGCCGCCGGCAACGATGGTTGCCGCATCTTCCAGCGTTACACCCTCTTCTTCCTCGCGGACAACCTGCAGCAATTCCACGCTGCGATTTTCCATGGCCGCAATGTCAAGGTGCACGAGCTGGCCCTGCTTTTCTACGCTGATATCCGGTTTTGGAAAAACACCCTTGGCAATGGTGGCCATCTGCGGCCGCTTCTCCGGGCAGACAATCGAGATTAGCCCGCCGTACGCCGGGATTATCTGCTCCAGTCGCTTTTCTTCATCCAGCTTCAGGTCGATGCAGTGGGCCGTCAAACCCGTTTGTAGCCTGGCGGCAACCAGAGGTGCCAGTTCCTTGCCGGCGGGGGTGGTCCCCAGCAGAAAAATTTCCGGTTTGCGCTTTGTTGCCAGTTCGACGATGCTCTGCGTGTAGAAGTCTGCCTGATAGTATTCCAGTTCGGCATGATCTCCCAGAAAAATGGTATCAGCCCCGGCATTGAAGAGAATCGGGGCCTGGTCCTGGACGTCTTTCCCTAAAACGATAACCTCCAGGGTCGTTCCCAGGTCGTCGGCCAACCCTCTTGCCCGCCCGATAAGCTCCAGCGACACCGGCAGAATGGTTCCCTTGTTTTGTTCCGCAAAAACCCATACGGGTCCTGTTGAGCCTCCCACGATGAACCTCCTCACAGCAAGCCGGCTGCTGCCAGTTTTCGTACCAGCAGGTCGGCTTTTTCTTCTCTTGTTCCTTCTATGAGCTCAACCTCCCTCTTGTTTTCGGAAGTCCTCAGGTCTGAAATGATGGTCGGCGAGCCGGACAGTCCCAATGATGACGCTGGTTTTCCCAGGGCATCGAGGTCCCACGTCAGTATTTCTTTCTTTCTCGCTTTGATAATACCCGAAAAGCTGATGGCCCTGGGTTTGTTGAGCTCCCTGGTGACGGCCAGCACTGCCGGCAGGCGCACCTTCAAGAGGCGATATCCGTTGTCAACGTGGGCTTTGATCTGCCACCACTCCCCATCCGGTTTGCTTATGTCCGTGACCTCGGTGATAACGGGTAAATCAAGAAACACGCTTAACTGCGGTCCTACCCATTCCGTGCTGCCATCACTGCTGGCCATACCGCAGAGAACCAAATCGGCGGCGCCGATTTTTTCAATTCCGGCTGCCAGCGTGTAGGCCGTGGCATAGGCATCGGCACCGCCAAACGCGCGGTCGGAAAGCAGGGCGCCATGATCGGCCCCCATTGCCAGGCATTCTCTGACGACTGCGGACGCCGGAGGAGGCCCCATGCTGATAACGGTTATCTCACCGCCCTGCTGCTTTTTCAATGTCAGGGCAGCCTCCATGGCATGCTTATCAAGCTGGTTCATCACCAGGGGGATAGCGGCTCGCGTCAGGGTTTTGGTGCGAGGGTCTATCTTTATTTCAGATGCTCTTTTTGGATCAGGCACCGCTTTGACACAAACGACAATCTTAAACATTGTGTTACCTTTTCTAGGCAGATCGCGGGTTGGCAATCCAGCTCTCCACGTTCTTGTTGGACGAGTGGTTGCCTTATTGAAGATGTTACGGGCTTTTGAGTTTGTTTATTGTCTAGTGCCCATCTGGAGTCAATTGATTCCAGATGGGCACTACATCTATCTATAGTGCTGAACGGGCGATAATAACCTTCATAATGTCAGAAGTTCCAGCTGATGGTCCAAGCACAAAGGAGTCCCGAAGATAACGGGTGATGGCGTATTCGTTCATGCAGCCGTAGCCGCCATGGATATCGGCGGACATCTTCGCGGCTTTCTGCGCCGTTTCAGCAGTGTAATATTTAGCCATGGCAAATTCCGTGTCGCACCGTATTCCCTTGTCCTGCAGTGCGGCCGCGCGGTATCCGAGAAGGCGGCCGGCTTCCAGATCCAGTTTCATTTCTGCTATCTTGTTTTGAATGGCCGGTAACTTGATTATGGGTTTGCCGTACAGTATCCGTTCGTTGGCAAACTTTATGGCTTCTTCCAGACAGGCGGTGAGCACACCCAGCGAACAGCCGACCATGCCGCCGCGACCAACGTCACCGATGGCGCTCATGGCCACTTTCAGACCCTTGCCTTCGACGCCAAGGAGGTTTTCCTTCGGTACCCGACAGTCTTCAAAGATTAACCAGCCCGTGTTGCATCCGCGCATGCCGACTTTGTGCTCCTCGTGGGCGGGTTTGAACCCTGGCGTATCATTTTCGACGATAAAGGTTGAAAAGGCTTTCGGGTTTTCGTCGTCTTTGGCCAGGACCGTAATGGTATCAGCGATATGGGAGTTGGTGATAAAGCACTTGCGGCCGTTAATAATGTAGTCGTCGCCATCTTTCTTGTAGACTGTCCGGCCTCCGGTAGGGTCGGAGCCTCCGGTTGGCTCGGTTACTCCCACGGTTGCCAGCCGCTCGCCTGTTGCCAGGCCGGGCAGGTATTTCTTTTTCTGTTCGTCATTGCCGAACTTGATAATCGGTTCTATTCCCAACGCCAAAACCTGCAACATCATTGCGACGGCGCAGGAAACTCTTCCTACTTCTTCCAGGGCAATCAAGCGAGCCGTATAGCCAAGTCCCAGACCACCATATTCTTCTGGAATAGTCAACGCCATCATCTCAGCTTCCCCAAGAGCCTTAACTACTTCATCGTTTACTTTCCCGGTTTCTTCCATCTCAGGGATTTTAGGTGCTACCTTGGTTTCCGCAAATTCACGGGCTGCCTTTCTGAATAGTTCCTGTTCTTCGGTGAAGGTAAAATCGATCATTGTTTTCACTCCTTTTTGATGTTAGTTTATACAATTAAAATACATAACGCAGTAGTTGCTACCTTGAAATGACTGGAAAAGCAATTAAGATATCTGCAACCATCATGCCAAACAATGAATAAATAGGCATAATTACAAATCTTTTTTAAATAACTATCTGTCTAAAAACAAAAGGTTTTTTCTGGTTGGCAGAATATCTTTATGGAATGTGATAATGTGATTGCTTCCCTATACATATACAATGTATACATGTGTATACATTGTATATGTATAGGGGGGGGGTAAGGTGTATGTTAGGATTCTGTTTTTGAGTGTCACGAAAACCCTGTTGATGGGTATTTTTCAGTGGAATTTTCATGCTGTAACTTAAACCTAAGCTGAGCTATTAGCGGTTAGCCATTAGCCATTAGCTTTTAGAAATCAGGGCTTTACGTTGATTAGTAACAAAACCCATCGGGTGAATATGTATAATATTAAATATCTTGTAATTATTGAGCTAATCGCTAAGTGCTAAAAGCTAATCGCTTAATTTAGGTTAAAGTAAGAGGTTTTAGAACATCGATGATATTGATGTTTTGCGGTTGTGAGGGGTTGGTGTCTGGGAAGATCCGCATAATTATTCTTGATGCATACCATGGGACCGAATATTGCAATGGTTGTCTTTGTGACGGTAGTGGTTCTTTTGATTATAAATCAATGAATATCCTTAAAATTCACTTGCTGCTAAGATAAGAAGATAATAAAGATAAGAAGATAATATTGTAAAAGAAACCATCATTGTGGATAGATTTAAAATCGCATTCAGACAGGAGAATATATGTCAAAAAATCTTGGGAATTTTCTTGATGATATGGCAATGGAGCAATTCAATGCTCAAGAATCGACAGTTGTTGTGGCCACAGTTTCTGAGGATGGATTTCCGAATACCACGCCTGTACATCTTATCATTGCCAAGGATCCTCAAACGCTTTTGCTTGCTCTTGGCTTAGGTCATCAGGCTACAGCAAACATACGATCAAACCCGAAGATCATGATTTCACTTTGTGAAAAAAATGATCTTAATATTTCTATTAGGTGTAATGCCGAAATCATTTGTGAGAAGATGGATAGCAACAGTGGCATGTGTGTTGTTGAGGCAAAAGTAGAAACGATAAAAGATGACTCTACGCATTCAAGGACGATTTCAGGAATAAGGTATGTATGTAAAACCGATCGGGGTGAAAGATTTATTCGGGAAGCTTTTGATGAATTGAAAAAATTATGATCTAACTAACAGATGATTTTATTTGTAATCCGTCGCGTTCTGGACGGTGGGATGTAATCCAGTAAATTCCCACCATGATATTCTTATTTGCTGGACTCAAGAAGAATCTTATGTTCCATCAGTGATATCTGACGTATCTCCGCGTCAATAAGTTTTTGTTCGCCAAATATGTTTTCCAGCAGAATCTTCCCGCTTTCTGGTTTCAGATTGTACACATTTTCCATGACCATCAGGCTCTCTTCCTCGGATTTCTTCAGGTATGCATTGGCTTCACACATTTTCCCTAAACTCCTTTTGCAGCATTTTGACCATGAGATCGATGAGGTGGGGTAACGGCTCTTTATAAATACCGATAATTTTAATATTTTCCTGGGACAGGGGTAGCAGGAGCTTTTTTGCCGGGCTGGCAGCAATAGCGGTGGCCATTGCCGGAGTAAGTTCTCCCATGATTGCATGGGCCATGATAATGGAAATAGTTCCAAGAATAATGTCAACTTTTACAATGCTTTGGATAATGGCATTTTCGCCGGTGGCTCCCCGGTTTGCTCTGGCTTTCATCATTGCGGCCGTGGCAATGGCATTAGTACCCAGCGCCCATATCTCCACCTCTTCGCCGAAGACTTCCTTCAGCTGTCGGATAATGGCACTGCCGATGCCACCTCCCTGTCCATCAACTATTCCTATCTTCATAAGCTTTTATTACCTCCTGTCCGGATAGCTATTGGTAAATTATGTATGTATTTTTTGCAAGTCATTTCTGATATTTTATTTTTTGACTTGACAATATCCATTTACAGGTTATATTAATACTGATAGTTGAGGAAAGAGAGTAGCTGATGATTGAAGGTACGGTTGCGGATAATGATTATCCCATGTATTCTATAGGAGTTGTGGCTGATTTGCTCCAGGTGCATCCGCGGACTTTGCGATTGTATGAAAAGGCCGGTTTACTTTTTCCCTCACGCAGGGGGGGGAAGCGTTTTTATTCCCGCAATGATGTAAGCTGGCTGCAGTGCTTGCGGCGGTTGATACATGAAGAAGGGGTTAATATCTCCGGTTTGCAGAAATTATTGCAGCTTGCTCCCTGTTGGGAAATTCGTCAGCAGACTTGTCGAGAGCATCATTGTTGTAGACATTGTGCCTTAAAAGGTAATTCCAGTTATTATCAAATTCAACGGCGATGTCGCCAGCGAGGCAATGAGAAGTTAGAGGAGTCCAAGGATGAGTGATGAAGTGCAGAAAAAGATAAAAGAGTTGAGTGTGGAGGGAAAGATAACTTGTGCTCAGGCAGAGATGGTTGCCAGGGAATACGACCTTAGCCGGAAGGCGGTTGGAGAACTTATTGATGAGTTGGAATTGAAAATTATTTCGTGCCAGTTGGGCTGTTTTTGATTTTATTACTATTGCTTTTTGTGCCAAATTAGTGATAATACAGTGAAAATTTTAAAAATTTATTATGGAAAGTGAGGATGCAAATGAGTGATTGTGCCGATGGGGCATCATGTAGCAGCTGTGGCAGTGCCGAAAGCTGCTCGGCTGAAGAGAAGCAGCGTCGCGAGGAAGAACAGCTGCAGGAAAGGTTGACCCACATAAAACACTCGATAGTGGTAATGAGTGGTAAGGGTGGAGTTGGTAAAAGTACGGTCGCGGTGAATCTGGCGGTTTCGCTGGCACAGCAGGGTTTGAAAGTTGGATTGCTGGATGCTGACATTCATGGTCCAAATCTGCCGAAGATGTTGGGCTTGGAACAATCGCGCCTGCAGGCTACCGAAGGCGGAATCTTACCCATGGAGTTTATTCCTGGTCTGTCAGTGGTTTCCATGGCTTTTCTGCTTGAAAGTGTAGATAATCCTGTTGTCTGGAGGGGGCCGTTAAAACACACGGTTATCAGGCAGTTTGTGGCTGATGTCCAGTGGGGTGATTTGGATTATCTGGTGGTGGATCTGCCACCGGGAACCGGTGATGAGCCCTTGAGTGTTGCTCAGGTGCTTAAGGCCGTTGATGGCAGTGTCATTGTTACTACTCCTCAGGAGGTAGCCCTGCTTGATTCCCGTAAATCGGTGGTCTTCAGCCAGCAGCTCGAAATTCCGGTGATTGGTATTGTGGAAAATATGAGCGGTCTTGTTTGCCCCCACTGTGGGAAAGAAATTGATTTATTTAAAAAGGGCGGTGGAGAGCTGGCGGCTAAAGAGCTGAATGTTCCCTTTCTGGGTCGCATTCCCATTGATCCCCAGATTGTGGTGAACGGTGATGCTGGGAAACCGTATGTGATTGCCTTTCCCGAGTCGCAGGCAGCGCAGAATTTAAAGCAGATTGCTGATAAATGTCTTTCATTTACGGAAAAAAAGGATAAGAAATAATCTACTTTTAATCAATAGCAGGGGGGAGCGATGGATTCTTTAGAATGTTTACTGACCAGGCGTAGTATTCGCAAATTTAAAGATCAGGATGTTGACAACGAAACATTGCAGAAAGTTATTGAGGCGGCTCGGTACGCTCCTTCGTGGGCCAATACCCAATGCTGGGAGTTTGTTGTCGTTCGGGATCAGGGGGTGAAAGAGCAGCTGGTCCAGACTGTTCCGGAAGAGAATGCTGCTCGCAAATTATTACTCCAGGCCCCGGTGGTCATGGCAATTTTGGGGAAACACGAGCTTTCAGGCTATTACAATGGTGAAGCGGCTACCAATAAGGGTGACTCCTGGTATATGTTTGATGTGGGCCTCGCAAGTGAGAACCTAGCTCTGGCTGCCCATTCTTTGGGGTTGGGGTCGGTAACTTTGGGACTTTTTGATGCCCCGGCGGCCGAAAAAGTGCTTTCAGTTCCCGCTGGAGTGTCATTGGTAGCCCTGATGCCTTTAGGCTATCCGGAGAAAACCCCTTCCAGGGCGCCTTCCCGTAAGCCTATCTGTGAATTTGTTTTTTTGAATAAATATGAAAGTCCCTGGGCTACGGGAGAAGAGAATCTGTGTTTTATTGAAGAATAATGGATCGTTGTGATTTTAAGAGTTTAAATTTAAAAGACGCAGGAGAAAAATAGTGAGAAAGATAGCGTTGGCGGCCAATGACAAAAATGGTCTTGATGGTGAAATGAGCATGCACTTCGGGCGCTGTCCGGCTTATGTGGTTGCTTATGTTACGGATGATAACCGGATTGAAAAAACCGAGATGGTTGAAAATCCTTATTTTGGGCAGCATGTTCCCGGCCAGGTGCCGACTTTTATTAAATCTCTGGGTGCCGATGTCATGATTGCCGGGGGCATGGGGCCAAAAGCCATTGAAATGTTTCAGGGATTCGGTATCGAAGTCGCAACCGGGGTCGGGGGAAATGTGGGCAATGTACTGCAGGCCTATCTGGATGGAAAAATTTCCGGAGCTGCCGGCTGTGGCCATGAGCATTGATGTTATTTTTGAGGGTTAACGTATGCTGATTGCTTTCAGTGTAGACAACAATAATGAGAAAGCGATGATGGATTCGCGGTTCGGTCGTTGTCCTTTCTTTGCTTTGCTTGAAGATCAGAGCGGTGAGATTGAATATGTGGCCAATCCGGCAGCCGGCGCCTCGATGGGTGCCGGTACCGGGGCGGCTCAGATGCTTATAAATCGGGATGTGGCAGTGGTGGTGAGCGGGCAGGTGGGGCCGAAAGCCCTGGAAATTCTCGAGGCGACAGGGACTCCCATCTATCTGACCCCGGCTGAACTGCCATTTTCTATCGCCTTGCAACGATATCAGGAAGGGCAGCTGCAGCAATATCGCTTGCAGCGATTTTAAAATTTTTTACCTGTGTAGTTAGACAAGCCTAATTCGGCATAAATTAATAGTCGGCGTATGATGGGAAAACGCGGCTGAAAATCATGGGAGGTGAGACAGATGCCAGGATTTGATGGAACAGGACCTCAGGGTATGGGGGCAATGACCGGCGGTCGACGCGGTTACTGCGCCACCGGTGTTCCCGGTCCTTATAACTACGGCCCTCGTTTTGGCGGTTGGAACCGTGGTGTTCCGGGGATGCCCTATGGCAGTCCCCAGGCTTACGGTTATGATCCCCAAGCTGAATTGCAGTTTCTGCAGCAGCAGGCTGCCGGATGGCAGCAGAACTTGGAGCAGTTGGAAGCGAGAATTAAGCAATTGGAAGATCAATTACAGCAAAAACAACCGGCTGATTAAATCGGCCAGCTTAAAAAGACAACCGAATTAGGTTTGTCCATCCTATAAACAGGTAGATGGAAGGAGAAAAGATCATGAAAATAGCAGTGAGTTCAAGCGGTTCAACCATGGATGCCCAGGTTGATCCTCGTTTTGGTCGTTGTCAGTATTTTATCATTTATGATTCGGATTCCGGCAGTTCGGAAGCCTTGGCGAATGAGTTTCAAGGTGCATCCGGTGGTGCCGGAACCCAGGCAGCCCAGATGGTGGTCGGTAAAGGGGTTAAGGCGGTGCTGACGGGAAATTGCGGGCCTAACGCCTTTGCCGTTCTTCAGGATGCCGGGGTTCAGGTGGTGACAGGAGCCTCAGGAACGGTTGGGGAAGCGGTTAAAAATTTTGAACAGGGAAGCCTGCAATCATCAACTGGTCCAAATGTCGCGGATCATGCGGGAATGACTCAGTCTCAGGGTGTTGTTCCCCCTGCCCCTGGAATGGGCGGCGGCCGGGGAATGGGCGGCGGTGGTCGGGGAATGGGCGGCGGCCGTGGAGGTGGACGCGGCGGCGGTGGCCGGCGAGGCAATTTCTGATAGGGAATTATCCGCATAAGTATCTATTTTAAACTGTTACAGCTTGTAACTGCGAAGTTATAAAACGAAAAATTTCGAGAAGGAGGTGACAACTATGCCAGGATTTGATGGAACAGGACCCCAGGGTCAAGGATCGATGACCGGTGGCGGGATGGGTTATTGCGCCCGTCCTGCAGTTGGCCAAGTAGCTTCCCGTCCTCTGGTTAGGCAGCCAATTGGCGGCCAGCCGGTATATTACGGGGCTGGTCGTGGCGGCTTGCCCAGAGGCGGCGGCCGTGGTCGAGCCTTTGGTGGCGGTCGTGGTCGCTCTGCCGGTCGGCGAAGCCGCTGGTAGAAGATCGTTTTTTGTAATCTTTGATCTGTCTCTGAGCGTATTCAACCCTCAGGGACAGGTGCCTTTGATTCTCTTTTTCAGGAGACATTGGTTTAATCTGGTTTCCGCAGCCCGAAAAAATCTGTCGTTTAGCCGGGCTGCGGAGCCGAATGTTATGCTTGTAACTTGGGGCATGGCATTTATCAGCTTGGAAACAGGAGAGAAATATTCATGATTATCGCGGTTGCCAGTGGTAAAGGAGGGACGGGCAAGACAACCATTGCCACGAATCTTGCCCTTTCCATTCCCCAGGCCCAGTATATTGATTGTGACGTGGAAGAGCCTAATGGAAATCTTTTTCTCAAGGCCGAAATCCAGCAAAAAGAGGATGTCGGGGTTCCGCTTCCTCACATTGATAGCGCTCTCTGCACCTATTGTGGTATTTGCGCGAAAGACTGTGAGTTTAATGCTTTGGCGGTATTGAAAGACCGGGTGATGGTTTTTCCCGAGCTCTGCCATGGCTGTGGAGTTTGCAGTTATGTTTGTCCGGAAAAGGCCATTAGCGAGGGAGAGAAAATTATTGGAGTGGTGGAAAGAGGCGTTGTTCCTCAGGAAGGTGAGGATCTGGTTTTTTGTCAGGGTGTGCTTAATGTTGGCGAACCCATGTCTCCGCCCCTGATCAAAAAAGCTAAAACCTATGCTGAGCCGACCAGGACGGTTATTATGGATGCTCCTCCTGGAACTTCCTGTCCGGTGATTCAGACCCTGAATGGGGCTGACTTTTGCTTACTGGTAACGGAACCAACTCCATTCGGGCTTAACGACCTGGAATTGGCTGTCGGTGTTGTCCGGCAGATGAAGATACCTTTCGGAGTGATTATTAATCGTTCAGACAGTGGTGATCAGTCGGTGGTTGAATATTGCCAACGGGAAAATATTCCCCTGTTGATGGAAATCCCCCTTAATCGGGATCTGGCTTTTGCCTATTCCAAGGGTATTCCCTATGTGACCGAGAATTCTGAAGCTAAAGACCAGTTTGGACAACTACTGGTTGCCATTCACAAGGAGTTGCAAGTATGATTAAAGAATTGACCATTATCAGCGGTAAAGGCGGCACGGGAAAAACAACAATTACCGCTGCCTTTGCTTCCCTGTGTGAAAATAAAATTATGACGGATTGCGATGTTGATGCCGCGGATCTACACCTGATTTTGCAACCGGAAGTTTTGCGTCAGGAATCATTTATCGGCGGTCGTGCTCCGGTGATGGACAAGTCAATCTGCACTGAATGTGGTACCTGTCAGGAGGTTTGCCGTTTTAACGGCATTGACCTGGATCCGGATAAGGGCTATACTATCAATTCTTTTGCCTGTGATAATTGTGCCCTCTGTGCTTTCGCCTGCCCGGAAGAGGCCATTTCCATGGTTGACTCGGTGAATGGCAACTGGTTTATTTCTAAAACGCCATATGGCAAGATGGTACATGCCAAACTGGGTATTGCCGAGGATAATTCAGGGAAGCTGGTAACTTTAGTGCGTCAGCAGGCCAAAAAACTGGCAGAAGACGAAGGATTGTCTTTAATTGTTAATGATGGTCCTCCGGGTATTGGCTGTCCGGTGACGGCGGCTATTACCGGTACGTCCCTGGTATTGGTTGTCACTGAGCCGACCCTTTCAGGAATCCATGATATGGAAAGGGTGGTAGACTTATGCCGCCATTTTCAGATTCCGGTGCAGGTCTGTATCAATAAATATTCCATCAACCTGGTGAATACCCAGAAAATCCGGGAATATTGCGCTCATCTTGGGATCGCGATAGTTGGCGAGCTTCCCTTTGAGCCGCTGGTGAACAAAGCCTTGGTGGCCCGGCAGAATGTTATTGATTTCGAATGCGGGGCGGTTACCAGGGTGGTAAGAAAAATGTGGCAGGAAGTGGAAAAACAAATGATGGCTTGATAAAAGAGGAAACAGTGTCTGACTCTTCCCTGAAAGAAAAAATAAATCAGGCAATTGCTGCTGTTCGAGATCCTTCCACCGGAATGCCGGTTAGTGACCTTCCCTTACTGCGCCAATTGACGGTAAATGATGATGGGGAGGTCACCATTACCCTTGAACCATCATCACCGGTCTGCCCATTGATTTTCAAATTGGGTGATGATATAAAGCAGGCGGTGAAGAGAGTCGAGGGAATCCGCAAGCTGAAATTTGTCATTAAGGGGCATAAACAGCAGGCTATGGTGGAATCTTATCTTTCAGAAGATTAATTACATTTTCAAAGAGTCTTTTTTATAAAATACGGTCTGTTTATGAAGTATCTTTTTGGTCCTGTACCATCGCGCCGACTGGGGCTGTCTTTGGGTGTTGATCTGGTTCCTTACAAGGTTTGTTCCTTTGATTGTCTCTACTGCGAATTGGGACGAACAACTACTCATACCCGTGAGCGACGGGAATATGTCCCCACCATGGCCGTGCTGGATGAGTTGCGGCATTATTTTCAGGAGGCTGGCGATTCTTCCTGTGATTATGTGACCCTGTCCGGTTCGGGTGAACCGACCCTGCATAATAATCTGGCTGATATTGTCTTGGGGATAAAAGATATTACCAGCAGGCCATTGGCGTTGTTGACCAACAGTTCACTTATGGATGATCCCGCAGTCCGCCGAGCTGTTCAGCCGGTAGATGTGATCCTGCCCTCCCTTGATGCTGCAACCCCCGGGGTTTTTAAACATTTGAATCGTCCCGTTGACCAGGTGCATATCAAGGCAATAATTTCCGGTTTATCAGCTCTTAGAGAGGAATTTAAGGGCAAGATATGGCTGGAAATTCTTTTTTGTCGGGGGATTAATGATTCTGATGCTGAGGTAGAGGAGCTGACAAAAGCCTTTCAGGATCTGCGACCGGATAAAATCCAGCTCAATACAGTTGTCCGACCTGGTGCCTATCAGGAGGCGCAATCGGTATCCCTGGAATTTTTGCAGCAGGTGCAGAAACGCTGGGGGGAGCGGGCGGAGATCATTGCTTCATTCAGCAGCAACCAATTGAATTACAGTCAACAGGATAGCCGGCAACGGATTGTTAATACGCTTAAACGCCGGCCCTGCACAGTTCAGGATCTGGCATCTTCCTGCGCGATGGTTCCGGCGGAAGTCGTCAAGTTTCTTGATTTGTTAAAAAATGAGGGAACAGTCAGGGAATCCGTCCATGAGGGTGTAACCTTTTTTTTAGCATGATCATATTTATATTGGCCGGGGATAAAAATGGCAATCATAAATCCTAAAATTCGCGATCATTTTACTAACCCCAGGAATATGGGACAGATGGAAAAGCCCACGGTGGTTGGTCGAGGTGGCGATCCTGATGGCTGTGGTGATTATATCGAGCTGCAATTATTGTTGGAAGATGAAATGATTGTTGACATTGCCGCCCGGGTTTTTGGCTGTCCATACGCAATTGCCACCACCAGCATCTTTACTGGACTGGTCAAGGGGAAATTACTTAGCGATGCCCTGGAAGTTGATGCGCAGGCCGTCGTGGATGCTCTGGGAGGATTGCCGGAAGTGAAGAAACATTGTTCACTCATGGGGCCTGAAGCCATGAAAAGGGCGGCTTCCGAATATATTTTCCGCCGGATTACTACCCCCTGTGAGGTGGGAAATGCTAAAGCTTGAAATCCCCGGTCGCAGTGATATTCTCCTGGAGGGGATTGTCCTTGATATGAACGGCACCCTGACGGTGGATGGCGAGCTGGCTGCAAGGGATCGCGAGCTTCTTATACTCCTGGCCGGGAATCTGCAGGTTTATGTCCTGACTGCCGACACCTTTGGCACGGCGGCGATAATGTTTGCCGGATTGCCGCTGGAGATCTGCCAACTCAAGGGGCGGACTGGTTTTCTGGAGAAGAAAAAATTTATCGATTCCCGGAATAGTTCTTCGCTGGCAGCGGTGGGAAACGGTTACAATGATCATTTGATGCTGCAAAGTGCAGCCCTGGGCATCTGTGTTCTTGGTGCGGAAGGTGCTCATCCCCTGACCATGACCCATGCCGACCTTATTGTTCCGTCAACCGGGGCAGCGTTGGAATTATTTCTCCATCCTCTTCGTCTTGTAGCCGGTCTTCGACGTTGAATTCAGACTATGTCAAACTTAGCTGAGATCCTCCGGGCCAGGGAAGTGCTTGGCCTTGGTGATAGTGTTTCATTAAAAGCTCTGCGTGAGCGATATATCTTTCTAGCCAAGCGTTTCCATCCTGATGCAACCTCTCCTGCCGGTGACGGGGATGAACCCTCAACTCTGGCAGAAATTACCCATGCCTACCAGCTGATGGTCTCTTATCTGGAAAATGTCAGCATCTCTTTAGATGACGATGACGTTCGTAAAAATGATCCCCAAGCTTACCACTCGTACCGTTTTCATGACTGGATGGGTGGTAAATCATAAGATTTTACCTCTTGCAGTTAATTTTGTTGCAGGATTGGTTTGCTATTTGGTGAAAAATTTGCTTTATATCAATTACAGCTATTTGAATTTTGATCAATCTGATGATTCTGGTTGATGCCAGGCGGGAAGGAGTCAAGTTATGCCGTTTATTGTTGATGTTGCAGCCATGGAAATATTGGATTCACGGGGGAACCCCACCATTGAAGTAGAGGTATTGCTGGAAAGCGGTGCGGTAGGGCGTGCGGCGGTGCCTTCCGGAGCTTCTACCGGGATTCATGAAGCGGTTGAACTGCGGGATGGCGACCAGGACCGTTATTTGGGCAAGGGGGTTTTGCAGGCGGTTGATAATGTCAATGATATCATTGCTGAGGAAGTCATCGGTTTTGATGCCACCCGGCAGCGGGAGTTGGACCAGGTAATGATTGAATTGGATGGGACTCCCAATAAGGGGAAACTCGGAGCTAACGCGATCCTGGGTGTTTCTCTGGCAGCAGCCAGGGCCGCGGCCGGTTTTCTCAGCTTGCCTCTCTATCAGTATCTTGGCGGGGTCAATGCCCATCTGCTGCCGGTGCCGCAGATGAATATACTTAATGGCGGTCAGCATGCCGATAATAATGTTGATATCCAGGAATTCATGATTATGCCGGTTGGCGCCGGTTGTTTTGCCGAGGCCTTGCAGATGGGGGCGGAAACCTTTCATAATTTGAAGAAGGTCCTCAAGGCAAAAGGATACAATACCGCTGTTGGTGACGAGGGCGGTTTTGCCCCGAACCTGACCTCCAATGAGGAACCATTCCAGTTGATAGTTGAGGCTATCAGCCAGGCGGGCTACGAACCGGGTAAGGATATCAAGATTGCCATCGATTCGGCTGCCAGTACTTTTTACCGTGAAGGCAAGTATCATCTGGATGCTGAAGGCAAGGTGTTGGATGCCGCCGGGCTGGTGGACTTTTATGCCAATCTGGTGGAGAAATACCCGATTGTTTCCATCGAAGATGGTTTGGATGAAGATGATTGGGATGGCTGGAAGCTGATGATGGACCGTCTTGGTAAACAGATCCAGATTGTTGGTGATGATATTTTTGTCACCAACCCCGAACGGCTCGCTCGGGGGATTGCAGAAGGATCAGCGAATTCCATTCTCATCAAGCTGAATCAGATCGGGACTTTGACCGAAACCATAGAAACGGTGGAAATGGCTAAAAAAGCCGGTTATACCGCCGTGGTATCACATCGTTCCGGTGAAACCGAGGATACTACCATTGCTGATTTTGTCGTGGCGCTCAATACCGGCCAGATTAAAACCGGTTCAGCTTCCCGCACCGATAGAATCTGTAAATATAATCAACTGATGCGTATTGAAGATGAGCTGGGAGAACAGGCCCGGTTCCCTGGTAAGGAGTTGTTCTATAACCTGAGATAGGCAGTGAGTTAATCTTTACTCAACTTTCTGAGTTGCATTGCCAAGGACATATTAGCAGGATGTTCGGGCTTGGCTCATAGCGGTATTGGCCGCCGAACGAATCACACGATGTGATTCGCGGCGGACGCCTCGGAAGCCGGCCATGGACGGCCGGCGAGAATGAGCGAGAGCCATGCCGGAACATCCCTGGAAAATTTTGCAGCCTTGCCTGTTGGCAGACAGGTGTTTTAAGTGTAACTCAGAAAGTTGAGTCTTTAATCATATTTCCTGATAATCTCGTATAAAGTGTTTCTCTGGGCCGGCGTAAAGCCGGCCTCTTTTATGGTGCTGACCATCTCTTCAAGTGACATGCGGAAATGGACTCCGGCAGCAGCCACCACATTTTCTTCGATCATGGTACTGCCGAAATCATTGGCCCCGAAATACAGGGCTACCTGGGCCATCTTGGCACCCTGAGTTACCCAGGATGCCTGGATATTATCAATATTATCCAGGACAATACGTGACAGGGCCAGGACCCGCAGATAATCAACTCCGGTCGCGGCGATCGGAACTTCATTGTAGAGATCAGTATTGTCAGGTTGAAAACTCCAGGGAATAAAGGCGGTGAAGCCGCCGGTTTTGTCTTGAAGTTCACGGACCCTGAGCAGGTGATCAACCAACTCCCCCGGGGTTTCAACCGTGCCGAACATCATGGTGGCGGTAGATCGAAGTCCCTGCCCGTGGGCAAGTTCCATTACCTGCATCCATTGTTCCCAGCCGATTTTATTGGGGCTGATGTGACTGCGTACCCGGTCATCCAGAATTTCCGCTCCACCTCCGGGAATGGAGCCAAGTCCAGCCGCTTTCAATCGGGAAATGGTTTCTTCCAGTTCCAGGTTGGATTGCTGGCTGAAGTGCCAGATTTCCGGGGCGGAAAAGCCGTGGATCTGAATAGTCGGAAAATTATTTTTTATATCTGCCAGCAGGTTTTCATAATAATCAATGGTCAGGTGAGGGTGAAGGCCGCCCTGGAGCAGGATTTGGGTGCCCCCTAAATCAACGGTTTCAGCGATTTTCTGATGTAAGGTTTCCTGGTCCAGAACATAGGCTTCGGGATCGGTCTCTTCCCGATAATAGGCGCAGAATCGGCACTGGCAGATACAGATATTACTATAATTGATATTGCGATCAATGACGAAGGTGACCTGGTCCTCAGGTCTCTTGGTCAGGCGGATGCGATGTGCTCGCTGGCCCAGAGAAAGAAGTTCTTCTTCCTGGAAAAGCCGCAGGGCCTCCGATCGGGAAATGCGCTCATTCATGATCTTCCTGTGTGTCGATTGAAATTCAACGATTAACGGCTACCTTGAAAAATGGCCTTTTTGCTCGATTAAGGCGTTAGGCTCAAATTATAATCCTCAAAATAGTAAATATATTCCTGTGGTTATAATTTTCGCCTGCCTTGTACTCAAACAAAAATTCTAATTTTTCAAGACAGCCTAACGTCTTGGTAGAAGGTATCTCGTTCCTGCGGTTGCCGGTCGGCGCGAGTGATTAGGTTACGGATATATGATTCACTGTGACCTTTAGCACTTTTAGCCCCGGCAGCGTGGGTGATTCTTTCCTTGATCACTGTTCCATCCAGGTCATTGACGCCGAAATTAAGACCCACCTGGGCGATTTTTTCTCCCAGCATGACCCAGTAGGCTTTCAGGTGCTGGAAATTATCGAGGAAAAGTCGGGCCAGAGCCAGGGTTTTCAAGTCGTCAACGCCACTGGTTTCCCCCATTTTTCTGATATTGGTATTGGTGGCATGGAAGGCCAGGGGAATAAAGACCTGGAAACCGTCGCTGCGGTCCTGCAGCTGACGGAGCTGTTCCATATGGTCAAGACGGTCGGTGATGGACTCAATATGTCCATAGAGCATGGTGGCATTGGTGGGGATAGCAAGCTCATGGGCAATTGAGATGATTTCCAGCCATTTAACACCACTGATTTTTTCCGGACAGATCTGATTTCTGATTCCCGGAACAAAAATTTCCGCGCCTCCACCAGGCATGGCCTGCAGCCCGGCATTTTTGAGCTGCAGCAAAACGTCTGAAATTGACCGGCCGCTGATCCGGCTGAAATATTCAATTTCGACGGCAGTAAAAGCCTTCAGGGTGATCTGTGGGTGCGCTTCCCTGAGGGACTCCAGCAGCTGCAGATAAAAGCTGAACGGATGGTGCGGGTGGAGACCGCCAACAATATGAAACTCAGTAATGCCCTGTTCTTCAGCATTTTTAACTTCCGCCAGAATATCAGCGATACTTTGTTCGTAAGCCCCTTCTTCCCCTTCCAACTTGCTGTAGGCACAGAACCGGCACTGGTTGACGCAGATGTTGGTGGGGTTAATGTGGTGATTGATATTATAAAAGACAGTGGTGCCATTCATTTCCTGGTTTACATCATTGGCGATTTCTCCCAGGGTGAAAAGGTCGGCTTCCTGGTAAAGAAAGAGGGCTTCAGCCAGGCTGATGCGGCCGCCATGCAGCCGTTGAT
Organism: Pseudomonadota bacterium; assembly: GCA_034660915.1. NCBI lineage: Bacteria > Pseudomonadati > Pseudomonadota > Pseudomonadota bacterium. The sequence continues at coordinate 34,645 of JAYEKE010000236.1, read as the reverse complement.
TGGCAATCCGGTTGATTTCCGCAGTTATAGTACTCACATTTATCCTTCCAGGGTGGCGCCGACACAGCCAAAGAAAAATCGCTCAGGCATGCGGGCATAAATCTGGGCCGATTTTCCCAGGCCGGTACAGTGGGAAACGCCCAGTAATTCTATCTGGTACTGGTCAAGGGCCTTCATGGTTTCGTTAAATTGTTCATCGCTGGAAAAACCTAAGTGAGTGCCGCCAAGGATGGCGTAAATACGGTCCCGGTTCATTTCTTTCAGCACATAACGGATGATATTTACCATGCCGGCGTGGGCGCATCCCAGAACGATGATCACGCCTTTATCTGAGTCAATGACCAGGGAAAGATCGTCTAAGAGAGGATCAGGATGTTGTTTTTCTCCCGCAGCTGTATAGGCGGTCATCTGGGGATCACCGGTTTCAAAACTGGTTTGGCGCGGGATTTCTCCGGTCAGATAAACTGATGGGCCGACTTCAATCATCTTCCGGCCCAGTTTGAAGTGGGCCCCCAATGATTCGAGGTATGAACGTCGATAAGGAATACCGATAAAGCGCTGGGCTTCGCCCCAGAAGCGATCCACAAACATATCCGGGTGACCGAAAACATCCACCGGACCGCGATGCTGCAAGACCGCCGGCAGGCCACCGACATGATCATAATGTCCATGACTGATCATGATGTTGTCGATTTTGCTCAGGTCTTTCTGCAGCACGGCAGCGTTTTGGGTTATTCCCAGCCCCTGACCGGTATCAAAAAGATAAGTCCCTTCTGCTGTTTCGACATGACAGGCAAAGCCATGTTCACCAATACCGCCAAAAGGTATTCCCACAGAATTTTCGCAGAGAATGGTAAGTTTTGTTTTCATGATGCGCTCCTTTCCTCATGGGTTGACGGTCATAATAATGAAGCAAATTTATCATGATGTCAATATGAACTCCTGGTAGAGAGCAAAAAAAGTGATTATTGCCGATTGTCTTTTAAACTGATATTAAATGAGGGTCCCTTGGATTGAGCGACTGAAGCCGAGGCTGAAAAGGCTGGCTGAAAAACAATAATGGTTATGGAGGTTGGATATGCATAAGGCTGCTTTGGTTGTTATTGACATGGTTAAAGATAATCTGGCGAATCCCGAGCACAATCTGGTGGCCCGGGAGGCTGAGGCTATAATTCCGGTTATCAATGGCTTGGCTGCTGATTTTCGGCAAGCGGACTGGCCGGTGATTTATGCCAGTGATTCTTTCCTTGAGGGCGATTTTATTTTTGGCGGCAAAATGGCTCCCCATGCCATTCGCGGAACCGCGGGAGCCGAGGTGACGGATGCTTTATCAAGGGAAGCAGGAGATATACTATTACCTAAACGGCGCTTTTCAGCTTTTTTCAAGACCGATCTTGACCAGACGTTACGAACTTTGAAGGTTGATACGGTGGTTGTCTGCGGCATCACTTCCACGTTTTGTGTTCTGGCCACCGCGCTTGATGCCCTGTGCCATGATTTTAAGACCATTATTGTTGAAGATGGCAGCTGTGCCCACAAAGCTGAGGTACATCAGGCATTATTGGGTTTCTACCGCCAGAATCCCCTGTATCCCTTATTCCAGATTTCGCCGGCAGCAGAGGTTTTTGAACGGATTAACCGGGACTGATTAATCGGTTAAGGGTTCTCTCAAAAATAAATTCACAGAATTGTCGCTCAGAAGAGCCCTAAGTGTGGTGTCATTGCTTCATCTGCTTTACCCTGTCCAACTGAAAGCCGAATGCCTCAGCGCATGCAATCGCTTCCGAAAAACGAATATTCTTTGCTAGACCATCCTCGGCTTGTGAATTTTAAGGAATTGACTCATAGATATTGCCGTTTCTTGAAAGTTGTGAAGTATTCTTTTGTCCTGAGTGACAAGCAAAGCACCAAGGTCTTTGGCCAAATTGACAAATTCACAATCATAAGCCGAGCAACCACTTGAGTGAGATAAGCTTAATACCTGCATTGAATTAATTTCATATTCATTTTCTTTTAGAAGTTCCTCCGCACATTCAAAAATATCAATTGCCTCAGACAATGTAATTATTTTTTTTCTTAAATAAAATGTAAGTACATTTCGGAATTCACTTCTCCACAGTATGGGTGCAGACCATACCGGATCTTTTTTGAATGTTTGTTCAGTAATTTTTGAGTATTCAGAATTCAGGTAAAAATAGCTTATAATATTGGTGTCTACAACTATCATGGCCGTCCTTCTTCTTTAGCTATCCGTAGGATATCACTGGTTAGAAGGAATTTTTTTGTTTTTTCTCTAGAGCGTTTAGCTAAGGCTAGGTGTTGCTCTGGAAGAATAGACTTACTTAACGTCGCCTTCTCGATTAAGCAGATAATTTCACTGTTAATGCTTCGATGATTAGTTGTGGCAACCTGCTTGAGTATCTCGTAGGCATGATCTGGAATATTTTTGACTGTTATATTTGGCATGTTGCCCCCCCCAAAAAAAAGATTAGTTCCCCAATGGTTTCAATATGGTTCTTTTTTCGCAAATTGTCAAGAGGACTTTGAATGTTAAGGATTTACTCAGATCAGAATGAAATAATAGGTGTTAATGATGATAATATTTCTAAAGGCTAACGATTTAATCAGCGGCGCGGTTTTTTGCGCCGTCAGTGTTAAATTGATTCGTTAGGTTTTTTTTGAAATAAGCCAATATGTAACTCCAAGAGCAAACACAACTGCTGCAGTTGCAAGAATAAACGGTGGTGTTATTTTCTCGAAATCAAAAATAATTACTTTACGTGATATGGCCATTAAGGCGGTAGCAACCACCAAGCGGACAGGAATAACGTCAGTCTTTAAGTACATTGAAATATTGATAAAAATCTCAATAGCAATTAAAACCGCAAGAAAAGCACCAAATGTGGCAAGAATGTCATTAATGCTTAGAAGTAAGAATGGGGGGGTACTGATGCGTTGATACAACACATATAGGACGTCGCCTATGCCCCAAACGATAACTAATACCATTAAAGCCGCTAACACTTTTACAGCAAATCGTATAATGCGATGTAAAAAATCAATATAAGGGTCAGCGTGCTTTTTAGTTAGATCATGACCCGGTTCAACAAGCTTATCTTTTTCATTATCCATGTAAATTACCTATTATTGGACCTAACGGGGAACTGAGGGGCCAGGCTTTTAAATCCCAAAAACTCCGATAAAAAGATAAATTTTCCTGAACCAGGCACTCCCGAAAGGCCGCGCAGTAAGCCTGGTCCCTCTCCGGCGTTTTGTTGGGCTTTATTTTTTTCCGGCTTTAATTTGAGTAATGACATCATTCATGGATATGTCATTGAGCCAAGTATCGCGTTCTTTTGTATAGTCTCCTTGGCCTACAGAGAATTGGTTGAGAAACCGAATAGTATCAACAACCCCCATTTCCTTGAATAGAATGTGAGTCGCCTGACGGTTAATTACAGAAACCGGTCTTGTTTGTGTATTCATATTTCCAACTCCATCACTAATTCAGTGGGGGATACCACCTTTGTATTTAATTTATCAAAGCTTTTGGCCTTTTTCAAAAATTTATCATCACAGGTGCAAAAATAATCAATCTTTGAAGTGGATGCAAATGCTAAATGAAGAGCGTCAAGTGTCTTTAAGCCAATGTTTTCGAAGTTCCTGGCAACGATCTTTATTTCACTCGATAATTCAAGGGTTTCTTTTGCAATTTTTAGAATCGCAAAAGCATCTTCTTTACGATCATGATTAGGGATGCGGCTGATTTCGAATAGCAATGCATCAGATGAGATGAGGGTCAAATGATTTGACTCACACTAATGATAGGATAACGAGAATCGCTTCAGCTTCAACGGCTATTCTTGGTTGAGATTTATCATCGAAAGGGCGCTGCAAGCTGCAACAATCAAGATAAATTTTCATTTCATAGCATTCCTACAAACAAAAAACTATCCTGAAAAATATGGCTTTTTCCTGATCGATTTAATAAGTTAAACGTATTTATATTGTAATGCTCACGTTACAGTAGCTTTGGGGAAATAGTCAAGATTCCGCAGGTGCAGGATGTCAGCCGCAGTTTTTTTAATGGTTGGAATGTTCTGCTTAAAAATGCTTTTTATTTGAGGTTTCGTACTGCCAGTGCCCGGAATCCACGTGTTGTTGCCATTCGATCCATATAGCTGTAACCACGGCTGAAATTAAAGACCCTGGCCGTAATCGATTTGTTTTCCGCCGACCATACCCAGACACAGCTTAAGTGGATTTCCGGAATGATGTGTACGGTTTTGCCACAGTCGGCCTGATAACCATGGTCGTCTTGCGCGGTTACATAAAGACTGCGAAGTTCTTTGATGGTTGGCAGCCGCCAATTGTCATAACTTTTTTCGATTGTATAGGGAAAAGTAAAGGTAACCCATCTTTTCGCTTCCTGCCAGTTAATATCTCCCTGGTTATCAAATGTTCCCCACATTAATCCCAGTTGCTGATCAGTGACGGTGCCGTCCTCATTGTTGATGAATCTATCACCGGCTATTGTTGGCAGGGCCGAAATCAACATAATTATAATGATTGCGATAGATAATATAATGGATTTTTTCCCCATAACATCCTCCCTTTATGATGAGTAGATGGTTGAGATCCTGATTAAGTCTCTGGGAAATCAAGCTGTCGCCGCGGTTTTAGCTCTATATCTTTGGAGATAATAGATTGCCGCCCATAAAATCAATCCTGCCGGATAGGCCAGGTATTTATTTGGCAGTGCAAGCAGGTTGGCAAGCATACTGGGGCGATACATGATAATTGTTACTCCCAGCAGGAGAAAAATATCATACCATTTGTTTTTGGTAATAAACCAGCCCTGGGTGGCGGAGGCAAAAGTGCAGCTGCCGATGCAGGCCATGATGAAAATGAGGATGCCCAGGGGCCAGCTGTTAATATTGTGCAGGATCAAATCGCTGTTGAAAATAAACATAAAAGGAATGATGGCGGTTCTGATATCGTACATGAATCCCTGGATTCCCGTGGGAATCGGCTCTGAATGGGCCAGGGCGGCGGCCGCGTATGATGCCAGTCCCACCGGCGGCGTATCGTCGGCGAGAATGCCGAAGTAGAAGCAGAACAGATGGGCGGCCATCAGGGGGACGATAAAGCCGTTGGCGCCGCCGACGTTGACAATGATGGGTGCGGTCAGGGAGGCCATAACAATATAGGTAGCAGTAGTTGGCAGTCCCATGCCGATGAGCAGGCTGGCGATGGCAGTGATGATCAGCATCAAATAAATGTTGCCGCCGGAGAGTTGTTCGACAATTTGAGTGATCATGCCGCCGATGCCCATGTTGACCACCCCGACAATGATGCCGGCCGAGGCGCAGGCTAAGGCAACGCTGACCATATTACGGGCGCCGGAAGACATGCCGCCAAAAATAGTCGAGAGACTTTTTTTCAGAGTTGCGGTGATGGAGCCGCGCTCATGCCGCCAGTCATAGATGTCTTTCAAAATGATGACGCCAAAAAGCCAGAGGATCGAATTAAAGGCTGACTTGTCCGGTGAATGGCGCAGGATGATCAGTTCATAGAGCAGGATGCCGATGGGAAGCAGGAAATGCAGGCCGGACAGCAGGGTTTCCTTCAGCCTTGGCAGTTCATCTTTATTAAGTCCCCGCAGTCCCAGCTTGGAAGCTTCAATATGGGTGATGTAGAGCAGGGCTACATAGGAGGCAAAAGCCGGAATGGCGGCCGCTTTGACGACCGCAATATAGGGAACATTAACATACTCGGCAATGATAAAAGCTGCAGCCCCCATGATTGGTGGAGCCAGTTGGCCATCGGTGCTGGCTGCCACTTCCACGGCGGCCGCTTTGGTCGGCGGATAACCGACTTTTTTCATTAAAGGAATGGTAAAAGTGCCGGTGGTAACAATATTAGCGATGCTGGAACCGGATACCATGCCGGTAAAGCCGCTGGCCAGAACCGCGGCTTTGGCGGGTCCACCTTTAAATTTGCCCAGGAAACACAAGGCCAGGTCAATGAAGAACTTTCCGGCTCCGGCCTTTTCCAGCAGGGCGCCCAGCAGGACGTAAAGAAAGACCACTCGGGCGGAAACATCCAGCGGGATGCCGTAAATGCCTTCAGAAGATAAAGTTATCTGGCTGAAATAGCGGCTTATGGAGACGCCTCGAAAAGCCAGAACATCCGGCATGTAAGGGCCGAAATAGGCATAAAGGGTGAAGGCGATGGCGATAACTGGTAATGCCGGCCCGATGGCGCGGCGGGCGGCTTCCAAAAGCAGGACTAAAAGGACTATACCAAAAACGAGATCAAGGGTGGAAGGCATTCCGGCCCGTCCGGAAATGCTCTCCCATCCAAGATAAAGATAGAGAGCACTGATGGCGCCGACAATGGCGAAAAGATAGTCATTCCAGGGAATACGATCCCGGGCAGCCAGAAAATTCAAATGCTTGCGCGGTTTTTTAAAAATCGGGATGCTGAGAAAGAGAATCAACATGGCAAACGCCAGGTGAATGGCCCGGATGGTAATAGAATCGAGCAGCAGCCAGCTGGAGATGGATAGCTGAAAAATGGACCAGGCAAAGGCTATGACTGGAATAAAGTAGCGTTCCAATCCCTGGAGTATCCGGAATTCTCCGGTTTCTTCGGCAATGATCTCTTCCAGTTGGATTTTTTGTTCGAGATGATCGTCTTCCTTTGCTGCCATTTTGCCATCCTCCCCTGTTCATGCAAAAAAATGGTTGAAAATACTGTGGTGAAGTTTTGGCCTGGAAACCGTCGAATGAATAAAAAAACAGGCAATATCGGAATTCCGGTATTGCCTGTTAGCTGTTTTAGTTTACATTAGGCCGGCTTCCTTGAAATATTTAATGGCGCCGGGATGCAATGGTGCCGATAAGCCTTCGAGCATATTATTCTTGGTCAGGACTGAATATGCCGGATGGAGTTTTTTGAAATCTTCAAAGTTGTCGAAAACTTCCTTGGTAATCGCGTATACCACATCATCGGGAACTTTTGCCGAGGTTACCAGCGTTGCCTTGACGCCGAAAGTCGGGACCAATTCTTCCTTGTTGGTAGCATTGGGGTAGGATTTCATCGGGATGTTGGCTGAAGCATAATATGGGAATTTATCAGTCAAAGGTTTTACTTTGGCAATCGGGACGATATGGACTTTAACCCGGCCGGCGGTAGCTTCCTTGATGGAGCCATTGGGATGACCGACAGTGTAAAAATAGGCATCGATCCTTTCGTCCTGCAGGGCGCTGGCTGATTCCACCGCTTTGATATATTCAGCATTGATGTCTTTTTCCTCATCCAGGCCGGCCAGCCAGAGTGCATCCCGGGAATTTCCCAGCTGTCCGGAGCCGGGATTGCCGATGGCGATGCGTTTGCCCTTCATGTCTTTAAGGGAGTTAATGCCGCTGGCGTCAGAGGCAATCAAGGTGATGGATTCTGGGTGAATGCTGAAAACCGCCCGCAGATCCTTCTGGGGTTTTCCTTTCCATTCCTTCATTCCGTTATATGCCTGGTACTGGCGATCTGATTGGGCGATGCCAAATTCCAGATCTCCATGCATCACGGCATTGATATTAAATACCGAGCCGCCGGTTGATTCAACCGTGGCTTTCAACTTATATACTTTGTATTTTTTGTTGACCATGCGGCTGATGGCTCCGCCGGTGGGATAGTAAACGCCGGTGACGCCGCCGGTACCGATGGTAACAAAACGCATGCGGGCTGATGATTGAACCGGCGCACAGAGGCAGATTAAAGCCAGACTGATTAATAGAACGGTTAATTTCTTCATGAATCTTCTCCTTTGGTTTTGTGGATGAAATTCCTTTAAGAACTAACTAATTCAAATTATGGGGCTTCCAGGCATTCCTCCTTTCTGCTGAGTTTAACTAGTCAGGTTTTCTGGTTACTAAAATAGTATTATTGGTGCGGCGGATCACTTTTTCCGCCGTAGTGCCGTAAAAGTATTTTTTTGCTGCTTGCCAACCATGGGAGCCGATAACCACCAGGTCTACCGGGTTTTTTTCCAGTTCTTCCAGTATCTCAACATAGGGAGTTCCCCGGCGGACATGGTAATGGTATTCAATATTTTTCAACTTGGGAAGTTTGTTTTCCAGATTTTCAAGCCTTTCTTTCGCGTCTTCCAGGGCTCGGTTGCGAATGGCTTCATATTCACTGGCGGAAAGGTAGTGAAAGAGCATGCTTTCATCGCGGTTCACATAGAGAATACGCAGGGTGCTGCCATGGCTGGCTGCCAGATCAAGGGCATATTCAAGGGCATAGTAAGAATCCTCGGAGAAATCGATTGGCACCAAAATATTTTTAATTTTCATTACTTATTCCCCCTTTTTCAGTGCTATATGTTAATGCATATAATGGTGGATATAGCATATATAATGTTAATTGCAAGGGGTAAAATACTTTTTTATTTCAGGGTAGGTGGGAATTTTGAGACCACATAATTATGCAATGACGTAGGTTGGAACTGACAGCCCTGGCCTTTCGAGTTTTTTTGTGTTAGAGGCTCTCAAAATTGCGATTAATTTTTAACCGAACAGGGTGCGGCTGGTGGTTACTAAAGGGACATTTTTGCGAGGGCTGAAAAACGGTTTACTGACTACCTGGGAACTTGCATTGATCATGGTGCCTATTTATCTGGTCATGACCCTTTTATCCCATACCCCAATTTTGAAATGGATCGGCAGGGTTTGTAAGCCCCTGATGGGATTAATGGGACTTCCCGGAGAAGCCGCCATGGGGGTGGTGCTGGGAAACCTGTTGAACCTTTATGCCGCCATCGGGGCGGTAACACCATTATCTCTTGATGGGCCTCAGGTAACGGTTTTTGCTTTACTGTTGCTGCTTTCTCACAGCCTGGTGGTGGAAACCGCGGTCTGCAAGAAGACCGGGATTACCGCCTGGCCATTTGTCTTCTTTCGTTTGGGCATGGGTTTCATGCTGGCCATCGGGCTTTATCAATGCCGGGCATTTTTTTAGGAAAGAGCAAGAATTGATGGAAATTCTGCTGATTTTCATGGAAGGTCTGCGTGGCAGCCTGTTGCAGGTCTGGCATCTGGCGCTGATTGTCGTGCCGCTGATGGTGGGTATGCAGATCCTTGATGATTTGCGAATTTTAGAGAAAGTATCAATCCAGCTGGAAAAGGTGGTCCGTTTCCTCGGGATTTCAGGCGCCGGGGCGTTTCCGCTGGTTATCGGTTTGGTTCTCGGACTTGCGTATGGGGCCGGCATGATCATTCACTATGCTCGCCAGGGACAATTATCCCGGCGTGAGCTGCTGTTGATCGTTACTTTCCTTTCCATCAATCATTCAGTTTTTGAAGATACCCTGCTCTTCGTTGCCATCGGGGCCAACGGCTTGCTAATTCTTCTCATCCGTTTTGCCGCAGCCATTATAGTTACTGTCTTGTTGAATAAACTATTGCCACCAGACGAATCCAATCCATTGCCGGCAAACGATTAACGGCCGGCAATCTTGCCAGCCGTTAATGAGTTTCAGGCATTTCTAAGAATAGATAAGGCGCAGAACCAGCTTTTCTTGTAACTATTCAGCACATCTTTATGAAGTGCACTGCTGTAAGCAAAACCGGGACTGTCCCAGGCTTTTGCGGCGCATGCCGACATTGTTTCATAGTCCGTAAACATCTGGGACAGCCCCCGGTGAAGCTGGGGGGCAGTCCCGAGTTTACTACTTGTTGAGTAACGATGCAATGTGCTGAATAGTTACCTTTTCTTCTCGACTTTGACCGTTAAGCCGGTTACCGGACAGTGGATTGGGATTCGCTGCCAGACGGGATCTCCGTTGCAGGCGGCATCAATCATGGTCTGCCAACCAAAACAGCCCCGGCAGTTGCCAAAGGTCGGCTGCATACAAGGGGGTAATTTCCCCGATTGCAAGGTGGTCAGCTGAACGTCTTTATGGGGTTTTACGGTTTTTTCTGTCATTACAGTTTGTCCAGCCCCTTGAGTACTTTTTCCGGAGTAATGGGCAGATTCATGCAGCGGTAGCCGGTTGCATGCCAGACGGCATCGGCAATGGCCGGAGCCGTCGGTGAAACCAGTCCTTCCCCGGCTTCCTTGGCCCCGAAAGGGCCTTCTGGTTCATAGGTGTCGATATGAACGGATTCCCCCGGCGGCATATCCTCGGCACAGGGGATTTTGTAATCCAGGAAGGTTGAGGTCAGGGTTTTTCCACCTTTCATGATATATTGTTCACTGAGGGCGTAGCCAAGCCCCATGTGTACCGAACCCTCCAGCTGCCCTTCAACCGACATGGGATTGATGGGGGTGCCGCAATCGTGGGCGGTGTTCATTTCTTTGACCTCAATGGCCCCGGTTTCCATATCCACTTCCAGTTCGGCAACCTGGGCGCCAAAACTGAAAGCCGGGGTTACCAGCCCTTTATTTCGCGGGGTATAGGAACCATAACCAATGATGGGGTCTCCCCGGTTGGCCCGCTGGGCCAGGCGGACCGCCTCGCCAAAAGCGATGCCCCGATCAGGACGGTTTTTGGCGTATATCCTTCCTTTTTTACAGGTCATGTCATGAATAACATTAAGATCAAACTTCATGGAGACAATTTTAAACAACTGCTCTTTTATTTCTGCCGCTGCTTTACGGACCGCGTTACCGGCCATCAGGGTTACCCGGCTGCCCCAGGTGCCTAAGTCAGCCTGGGGGGTTACTGCGGTGTCGGCGGCAGTCAAGCGGATATCTTTGATTTCCAGGCCCAGATCCTCGGCCAGGATCTGGCGTAAAACCGTATCACATCCCTGGCCGATATCAGAAGCCATGGTTAACAGGTGGACAGTGCCGTCATCGAATGCTCGGACTTCCGCCCGGGTAAAGTTATAGCGGGTATTGAACCAGTTGAATACGCCGCCGGAAATAAAACTGTAGCAGCCGATGCCGATTCCCTGGCCATCTTTCAGGTTCTGACGTTTTTCCCGCCAGTTGGTCATCTCTGCAACTTTCAACAGTGATTCTTTGAAACCGCAGCTGGAAATCTTTGCCACTCCGGGGATTTCATCGCCGGGAACCATGGCATTTATCAGCCGGATGTCCAGAGGATCCATCCCCAGTTCTTTAGCGGCCATGTTCATCTGAGTTTCAGCGACAAAAAGGGCCTGGGGGGCCCCAAACCCGCGCATTGCCCCCGCCGGCGGCTTGTTGGTGTAGACATGGTAACCGTTGTAGCGATAGTTGGGATGGCGGTAGAGCATGCCGCCGAAGTTGCCACACAGAAAGGCCGCCGTCGGCCCCATGCTGTTATAGGCTCCACCATCCAGATGGGCAGTGAATTCTTTGGCTAAAATAGTGCCGTCTTTTTTGAAACCGATTTTTGATCTGATTTTCATCGGATGGCGCCGTCGGCCGGTAGCCAATTCTTCAGTCCGGGTCAGGGTGAATTTAACCGGGCGGCCGGTTTCACGGGCCATGAAGGCGGCGGCAAATTCCCATTTGCGCATTTCCATCTTGCCGCCAAAACCACCACCGACAAAAGGTTTGATAACCCGGATATCATTTTCCCGCATGCCCAGGGTCTGGGCCAGCAGGCACTGGACAAAATAAGGGGTCTGGGTTGAGGTCCAGATGGTCAGCCGCCCGTCATGATCATATTCAGCCACGCAGGAACAGGGCTCCATGTAGGCATGATTGGTGGCATGGACGGTAAAGTCATTATCGAGAATCAGATGGGAATCGGCAAATCCCTGCTCAAGATCACCGTAATCAATGTTGCGCTGCAAGCTGATGTTGTTCTGGTGTGCCTGGTGAATAACCGGAGCTCCTTCAGCCAGGGATTCATCCACCGAAAAGGCGCCGGGCAGTTCTTCATACTCAACGGAAATCAAATCCAGGGCTTCTTCGGCAATATCTTTGTCGATGGCGGCAACTGCAGCCACCTCATCACCTATAAACCGCACTTTATCCACCGCCAATGGCAGTTCATCCTGACTTTCCGGTACCAGGCGCCAGTTGCCGAAGCGAATTTTAAGAGTGTCATTTCCGGTAATGACACTCTTAACTCCGGGCAACTTTTTGGCTTTACTGACATCAATATTGAGGATTTTGGCATGGGCGACCGGACTGCGTAATAATTTACCAAAGAGCATGCCGGGACGAATAATATCGTCGCAATAGCGGGCAGCGCCCACGGCTTTGATTCTGGCGTCCGAGCGGGGCAGGCTTTTACCTACCACGGAAAGATCTGTAGTCATAATAACCCCTCTATTTGCATAATCTAGCTGTTTTTTTCTTCTGAACCGCAACAACTTGCACTATTATATCCTGGTGCCGTATCGGGCTTCCAGCAGTGCCCGCTTGGTCAAAATAATAACCATCAGCCGCCGGTATTCCTTGGAAGCCCGAACATCGGAAATGGGTGAAGCATCGGAGCCGGCCAGAGCCCCGGCCTGCTCGGCAACCTCATCGGTAATGACTTTTCCCTGCAAGAATTCTTCAGCAGTTGTGGCTCGTAAGGGAATGGGGCCAACCGCACCAAGACAAATGCGGGTCTGTTGACAGGCTTCCTGCTCATCTACTGTTACCATGGCTCCGACATTGACCGCGGCAATATCAACCTTTGACCGGGGTGAAATTTTCTGGTAGCTGACGCCGCTGCGGGGTAGTGGTGCTGGAACCAGAATTTCTTTGGCAATTTCCGTCGGTTCCAGGGCGCTTCTTCCCGGGCCGAGGAAAAATTCATCAATGGGAATCTGTCGTTCTCCGGTTTTGGAAATCGCCACAATGCTGGCATTCATGGCTACCAGAGTAGGGGAATTATCAGCTGATGGCGAGGCGTTGCATATATTTCCCATGACCGTTCCCATATTGCGAATTTGTACGGTAGCAGTGGATTTGGCCGCCCGGGCAAGCATGGGATAATGTTCCTGAACTAGCGGGTGCCCGGCCACATCAGAAAGTAAAGCCATGGCTCCCAGGCGCAGACCTTCATCGGGATTGAATGAAATAGCCGCAAGTTCCGGTATTTGTCTGATTCCCACGATGTATTCGGGTTTTAAGGCCCGTTGAGCCAAACGAACCATAAGATCGGTGCCGCCGGCTTTTATCCGGATCTTTCCCTGGTATTTTCCCAGCAGGTCGCAGGCTTCTTCCAGGCTGGCAGGTGCCAGATAGCTGAATTTCGGTAAACTCACGAGAACATCTCCTTCTTCAATATATTGCTTCTTTATTTGTATCGTTACCTTGGTGGAAAACAGAAATCATACATCTTTTTTGAGCTTTTTTGCTGCGTCTCCAATGGCATCAACAATCTTATTGTAGCCGGTGCAGCGACATAAATTTCCCGACAGACCGGCACGTATTTCCGCCTCTGTGGGGTTGGGGTTGTTTTTGAGCAGGAAGGTTGTGGACATAATCATTCCCGGGGTGCAATAGCCGCATTGGATAGCCCCTTTTTCAATGAAGGATTCCTGGATCGGATGAAGCTCTTCGGCGTTGGGGGCCATTCCTTCAATGGTGGTAATTGCCAGACCTTGCACTTCAACCGCCAGCGTCAGGCAGGAACTGACTGATTTGCCATCTATCAACACGGTGCAGGCGCCACAATCGCCGGTGCCGCAGCCCAATTTGGTGCCGGTCAGTTTGATATCCTCTCGCAATACCTCATTGAGGGTTCTCCACGGGTTGACCGCCAGTTCATAGGTATCGCCATTTACCTGTAATGAGATCATTTGCTTCATAATTTATACTCCTTTAGGATGTACGGTTTTTCACCGCTATAACTTCAGCCATAATGCTGATGGCAATTTCTTCTGGTGTCTGGGCGTTGATTTCCACGCCAATGGGTGCATGCAGCGCCTTGATTTCAGTCATCGGGAAGCCATCATTAATCAGTCTTTCTTTAACCTTTGATGTCCGTCGTCGGCTGCCGATCATGCCCAGGTACGCATATGGTGTGCCTAAAAGTTGCCGCAGCAGCAGATCATCATGACGATGTTCCCGGGTAATAAGGATGAAATAGGTAGTCACAGACGATAATTCCAGCTCCCTGATATTTTCCATCGGGGCAACAAGTACCTTTGCTGCCCGGGGGAATCTGTCAGGACAGGCAAACTCCTGGCGATCATCAATGACCGTTATCTCAAATCCACACCAGGAGGCCATCTCCACCAGTGGAACGGCCAGATGGCCGGCTCCAAAAACGACCATCTTGGCCGGTGGCGCTAAAGGGGTGACTAACACCTTGCACTCACACAGCTGCAGGATGCCGGTTTTTTGCTCTGCCAGCCAGGCAGAAGTCAGCTTGTCTCCAGTGCCCGATATTCCTGATTCCGCCAAGGTATTGCGGCTTTTTGGATCAAGCAGCAACTTGGCTCCGGTTGGGTAATCAGGATCGTTACTGCTGACAACTTCCAGCAGGGTGACGGGGTCGCTGTTACCGAGTGCCAGGGTGATTTTTTCTGCCAGTTCGCGGTCGTCATGGGACCAGTAGTTAATCAGGGTCTGAAACCAACCGCCACAAATGGCTGGTGAATCGAGTCCCTGTTCGCCGGCCAGTGAAGTTTCGACAACCAGGCTTTCACTTTTGTTTATGGCCTGCCGGGCCTGGGTGATAATTTCATGTTCACCAATACCACCACCGATGGTACCTTCAATGGATCCATCAGTTCGAACCAGCATGCGGGTGCCGATTCCCCTGGGGACGGATCCATGTTTGTCAATGATAGTACAAATGGCAATTCCGGCAGCAGGTTCGGCCAGAATACCTTGTAATGTTTCCCAGGAAAATTCCATCTTACAAAATGGCTGAAAAAGTATTCTCTCTTTTCCGTTTTAAATAAATTATGATGTCTTCGTAACAAATTATAAAACCGATTCGGTTTATTGAAGTACCACCTAAACTGAGCGATTAGCCTTTAGCGGTTAGCTGTTAGTTTAATGATTACAGGATGTTTTGTTATTACAAACGTAAATATTCGACTACGTTTTCAGAAAAGATAAAAATACTCTCACAGAGGCACAAAGTCACAGAGAACCCGAGTCATTTGCCCTCTGTGACTCCGTGTCTCTGTGAGAAATAATAAAAAAAGGTTTAAGGTGTAAGGTGTAAGGTGTAGGGTTTAAGGTTTTTACCTTGTACCTTATACCTTGTACAACGTAACGCCTTTATTTTTCAAGGCTAAACGCTGATAGCTAACAGCTAATCGCTTAACTTAAGTACCATTAATGGAGCGGATCACTCACAAGTTGGTATGGGTTGATAGCAAAAAGCGGACCATTAAATTGCTACTATGCCGGCTGTTGATGAATGATTTCTATGTTTTTATGCTCTTTTCAGATCCTTTGGGTTTAAGCCGTTCATAGGCTTCCCAGGTATCAATATCCTGACGCCCGACGTTGGATGAAACCTGGATTTTTTCGGCATGAGGGAAATGTGACTGAATAAAAGGCCGAATGCCACTTTTACCGCTCAAAGATAAGATTTCACCGATATGATGTTGCCAGATCAGATAGGGGTGTGCTGGTCTATCCTGTTCGCTGGCAATAATCAATGGATGTTCGGAAGTACAGGCAGAAGCGGCATGGATAAATTCAGAGATTACCTGCGGAGAGATGAAAGGCATATCTCCCAGCAAGACCAGAATTCCACCTGCTTTAGATTTGGCAGACAGCTCTATCAGCCCGGCAGTAATGGAGCTGAACATTCCTTGCTGCCATAATGTATTACGAATAATGCGAGTCTTTGATAATTTTTCAGCTATGGTGCTGGTGATGGAATCATAATGTGCCCCTAATGCCACGTTAATGCTGCTAATCTTTGAATTGCCGGAGACCGTATCAATGACCGTACCGAGAATGGTATTGTCCGGCCCCCAGGGCAGCAGCTGTTTTGGCTGGCCAAAACGTCTGGCTTCACCTGCCGCCAGAATAAGAGCAGAAATCTGTACCGGATTTTCGATCATTGTCTGTAAAATTACTGCCTGTGGGGACAGTTTTTTAAACTGTCCCCTGTTAAGGCAATTTTGAAGCTCCATTTGCCGGAAAAAGCAACAGGCTACACTCATGGTGGAGGGTTCAAAACAGCCGCAGTTAAATGAACTTGAATTAAGCGATTAGCTTTTAGTACTTAGCTATTAGCTCAATGATTACAAGATGTTTAACATTAAATATGGTAAGCATTTGACTTTGTTTATAAATTGGTAAATTCTTGTAACTATTCAGTCAATTTTTTTAATTTTCTCGCAAAGCCGCAAAGACCGCGAAGAGTTCAACTTGCCATATCGTCAGTCGTTTTTCTTTGCGTTCTTGGCGTCTTGAGTGAACGAAGCGAACGGGCGCGAGACAAAAAATAAGTATTACTGCTTTTTTGAAAAGTGGCCGAATATTTATTATATAAGTTCACCCGATGGGTGTTGTTACTGGTCAACGTAAAGTCCTGATTATTAAAGACTAACTGCTAATAGCTCAGCTTAGGATAAAATAATATTGTCGCAAAAAATATAAAGAACAACAGTGAATTTAATACCTCTAAGTTATTTATCGGCTAAAGTCAATAGAGTTAAAAATGCGGCTTTTCATCTTGACAGTCATATGTTTTATTGCTAAGCAGATTAGTTCAATTATCGAGATTTTTGCTTTTTCAGGAGAGGTGCCCGAGAGGCCGAAGGGGCACGATTGGAAATCGTGTGTACTTAGCGGTACCGTGGGTTCGAATCCCACCCTCTCCGCCAGCTGGTTTATCCCCATGGATGATAGCCAGGTCCTGTGCAACAGAGACAGTGTGAACTCCGTCAGATCCGGAAGGAAGCAGCGGTAGCATTGCTCGCTGTGTGCCGCAGGGGTGCCTGGCTATCATCCATGGGGATAAGGCTTTTTGGAGAAATAATTGCTTATGTCTTCTGATTCCCCATCTTACCAGGTTTTGGCCCGGAAATGGCGTCCTCAGGTATTTGCCGACCTTGCCGGTTTGCAACATATTGCCAGGACGCTGCAAAATGCGGTCAGGACTGGAAGGGTTTCTCATGCTTTTTTATTTACCGGCTCCCGGGGGGTGGGCAAGACTTCGGCCGCCAGGATTATGGCTAAATGTCTGAATTGTCTGCAAGGACCAACTCCCGATCCCTGCGGTATTTGTGAAAGTTGTATTTCCATTACTGCCGGTAATAATCCTGATGTCATTGAAATCGATGCCGCATCCAATCGGGGTATTAATGAAATTCGTCAGTTGCGGGAAAATGTCAGCTATTTACCACAGTTATCAGCTTATAAAATTTACATTATTGATGAAGTGCATATGCTGACAACGGAGGCCTTTAATGCGTTGTTGAAAACCCTTGAAGAGCCTCCCGCCCATGTAAAATTTATCCTGGCAACGACCGAACCTCATAAAATACCGATCACCATCCTTTCCCGCTGTCATCGCTATGACTTTGGCCGTTTGTCAGCAGCGGTGATTGAGGCTGCCATTCAGGGTGTAGCTGAAAAAGAAGGTTTGCAGATTGAACCGGCGGCTCAGCAGTTGTTGGCCCGGGAAGCTGACGGCAGCATGAGGGATGCCCTCAGTGTTTTAGATCAGGCAATGGCATTCTCCGGGGAGCAGATAACCATCGAAAATCTGCGGGTGATTTTGGGGGTTGTCGAAGCTCGCTATTGTTCAGCGCTGGTCGAGTCATTGCTCGATCATAAGATTCCGGCCGCTTTGCAGCAGATTACGGAGTTGGAAAAAGCCGGGATTGATATTAAACGATTTGCCAAAGATTTTTTGTTTTACCTGCGGAATCTCGTCTTGTTGAAATTGTCTCCGGACCTGAAAGGCCTGATTGAGGCGGCGGAAGAAGAGCTGCAGCAGATGATGGCATTGGTTCAGCGGGCGAAGTTGCCTTACTGGCAGCAGTTGTTTGATTTATTTCAGGAGCAGTATGCAGATTTAATGGTTGCTAACCTGCCCCGGCTTCATTTTGAAATGAGTGTGGTGCGCCTGGGGATGGCTCAAGACCTCGAACCGGTGGAAGAGCTTGTCAGCCGTTTGCAGGGGGTTTCAGTTCCTGACTTGGTTCAGCAGCACGATACTTCGCAGCCGGAGGCATCATCAGAGGCATCATCTATGGTTGCTGAGGAGATGCCGGTTGAACCAGTTGGAACAGAAACAGAAATGGTGGAAGAGCCTTCTCTGCTGCAGTCAGAAAAGTCAATCCCTCAGGATTGGCCATCGTTGTTGGCAGCCCTGCGTCCTCATTTGCCTTCCATTACCGCCGTTTTGGATAATGCCCGTCTGTTAAGTTGGGAGAAAGGACGGCTTATGCTTGGCTTGCCTAATTATGCCTATGGCTTGCTGCGTGATGATGAAAAAGAACAGCGGCTGCATAAGCAGCTGGAGCGCATTCTTGGAGAGAAAACAACGGTAATTTTATCTCAATTGTCCGAGAATGGAAATAAAAATGGTGGTTCTCAAGCAGCTGGTGAAAAATCCAAACAGAGAAGTTTTAATAAGCAGGACATCATTAATGATGAAATGGTTCGCTTGCTGGTTGAAACTTTCGATGCTCAAATTGAAGAAATCAGGCCTTGTTCCTGAATGGTGTAGTTTAGCGACAGCAGCTGCTGGTTAGCTAAGAACGCCGGAACCTTACCATAATGTGGAAAAATATATTTCAACTTTCTGAGTTATTCTAAAAACAGCTGAAAGAGATTTCCAGGGATGTTCCGGCATGGCTCTCGCTCATTCTCGCCGGCCGTCCATGGCCGGCTTCCGAGGCGTCCGCCGCGAATCACCATCGTGATGATTCGTTCGGCGGCCAATACCGCTATGAGCCAAGCCCGAACATCTGGTAATGGTTTCCCGGAAATGCAAGTCAGAAAGTTTAGATTAACGTAAGACCTTAATTTTACTCAGCTAAATTCTAAGAGCTAAATGCTAACTGCTTAACAAGGTTGACTTAAGGAGGATGTACAGATGGCGAAAGGAATGGGAAATCTGCTGAAACAAGCTCAGCAGATGCAGGCTAAAATGGCAAAGATACAGGAAGAAGTTGGCGCCCGGACAGTTGAATCGTCGGCTGGCGGTGGTATGGTGACAGTGGTTGCCAATGGAAAGCAGGAAATTCTTTCTATTTCCATTGAGCCTCAGGTAGTTGATCCGGATGATATCGACATGTTGCAGGACCTGGTTGTAGCAGCTGTTAACCAGGCGCTGAAAGAAGCCGGAGAAATGATGTCGGCTGAAATGGGCAAAGTAACCGGCGGCATGCAAATTCCCGGTCTGAACATGTAAGTTGGGGCCGTGGAATCTTTGAGTTATCTTGTGGGTTGTTATTTTTAAAGAAAGTATGAAGATGGATTCTGGAGAGATATATAGTCTCAGCGACAGTCATGTGATGCAGACCTATCGCCGTTACCCTTTGGCTCTGGTTCGTGGCCGGGGGATGAAGGTGTGGGATGCGGATGGCCGGGAATATCTTGATTTTCTGGCTGGTATTGCTGTTTGTAATCTCGGGCATTGTCATCCTCTGGTTACTCATGCGATTGCTGAGCAGGCTAAAACCTTGATGCATGTGTCCAACCTGTATTACATTGAACCCCAAGCTCAACTGGCAGCCATGCTGACCGAAAAATCCTTTGCAGAGCGGGTTTTTTTCTGTAATTCCGGAGCTGAAGCCAATGAAGCGGCGATCAAGCTGGTCCGGCGGTATGCCCGTGAGCTCAGGGGAATTGAAGCGGCCGAAATTATTACCATGCATCACTCTTTTCATGGCCGAACCATGGCGACGCTTTCCGCTACCGGCCAGGAGAAAATCCAGACTGGATATCAGCCCTTGCTTGCCGGGTTCCGCTATGTTCCTTTTGGTGATCCCGGGGAAGTTGCCAAGGCAGTCAATGAAAAAACCTGCGCGGTCATGGTTGAACCGATACAGGGTGAGGGAGGGATTAATGTTCCCGGTCCTGACTACCTGCGGGAATTACGCTGTATTTGTGATGACCATAATCTGCTTTTGATTTTGGATGAAGTCCAATGTGGCATGGGGCGCACCGGCCGTTTATTTGCCCACCAGCATGCCGGGATTGTACCGGATGTGATGACCCTGGCCAAGGCGTTGGGTGCTGGTTTTCCCATCGGGGCCATGTTGGCTTCCAATGATGCCGCCAAAGTCTTTGGTCCGGGCAGTCATGCCACGACTTTTGGCGGCAACCCCCTGGCTTGCAGTGCGGCGATTGCGGCTTTGAACGCGATTGATACGGAGGATGTCCTGGGTAATTGTAATAAAATGGGGACATACTTGCGGCAGCGGTTGGACAATCTGAAAGACAAGCATAAATGTATCTGTGATATCCGTAGTTCAGGGCTAATGGTAGGGGTAGAACTGGATGTCGCGGTTGCCGAAGTAATTCAATGGTCTCAGGAAAAAGCTATACTGATGGGACCTGCAGGTGAAAAAACTTTACGCTTGACTCCGCCGCTGATTGTTGCTCAAGCGGATATTGATCGGCTGATTGAGGTCCTTGATGAGGTGTTGCCGTGAGCGCAACTAAGAAAGATTTTTTGGATTTGGCCGGCTGGCCAGTGGCTGAACTCAAACATATATTGTCTCTGGCAACGGTTTTAAAATCTGAGCGGCAACCTAGTCAACCAAGACTCGCGGGAAAAAGCTTGGCGATGATTTTTGAAAAAGCCTCCACCAGGACCAGGGTTTCCTTTGAGGTTGGGATGTATCAGCTTGGCGGCCAGGCAATCTTCCTCAGCCGTCATGATACGCAGCTCGGACGTGGCGAGCCCATTGAGGATACGGCCAGAGTGCTGTCCCGCTACGTTGACGGCATTATGATCAGGACCTTTTCCCAGGAGGATACCATTGTTCTGTCCCGTCATGCTACGGTACCGGTTATTAACGGCCTCACGGATATGCTTCATCCCAGCCAGGTGCTTGCTGATGTTTTTACCATTCAGGAGAGGTTTGGTGATATTCGAAAAGTGAAGGTGGCATATGTGGGTGATGGCAATAATATGGCCCATTCATGGATTAACGCCGCGATGCGATTTGGTTTTGATTTGCAGTTAGCCTGCCCGGATGGTTATCACCCTGATGCAAAAATCCTCGCCCGGGCCCGGAAAGAGGCCGACAGTGAAATCAATGTGGTTGATGAGCCGTTGCAGGCGGTTCAGGGAGCCCAGGTGGTTAATACCGATGTCTGGGCCAGTATGGGGCAGGAAGAAGAAGCCGAAAAGCGGCGGCGGGTTTTTGCTCCCTACCAGGTTAATGACCAGCTGTTGGCGGTGGCAGCGCCGGATGTGATGGTACTTCACTGCTTGCCGGCTCATCGGGGAGAAGAAATAACCGCAGCGGTATTTTCACGTTTTCAGGAGTTTATTTTCAACCAGGCAGAAAACCGCATGCATGTGCAGAAAGCCTTACTGGCGACACTGTTGGGAGGAGAAAAATGAAACAGGTTAAGAAAATAGTTCTGGCTTATTCAGGTGGTCTGGATACTTCTGTCATTCTCAAGTGGTTGAAAAATGAGTATAACTGCGAAGTTGTGGCATATGCCGCTGAGCTTGGCCAGGGAAAAGAACTTGCCGGAATTGAAGAGAAGGCCATGGCTACCGGGGCTTGCCAGGTTTTTGTTGATGACTTGCGTGATGAATTTGTCTCTGACTATGTTTTTCCCATGTTTCGGGGAAATGCCATTTATGAAGGCACTTATCTCTTGGGGACTTCAATCGCCCGGCCATTAATTGCCAAACGACAGATTGAAATTGCCCGCCAGGTAGGGGCTGACGCGGTAGCCCATGGGGCTACCGGTAAAGGGAATGATCAGGTTCGTTTCGAATTGGCCTATCATGCCATGGAGCCGGGCATTACGGTGATCGCTCCCTGGCGTACCTGGGACCTTAACTCCAGGGAGAAGTTAATTAATTATGCCCGGGAAAATAATATTTCCATCCCGGTGACCAAAGAAAAGCCTTACAGCAGCGACCGAAACCTTCTGCATATAAGTTTTGAGGGCGGGGTTCTGGAAGATCCCTGGAATGAACCGCCGGAAGATATGTTTGTTATGTCTGTTTCCCCGGAACAGGCTCCGGATAAACCTTTATACCTGGAAATTGAATTCAAGGCTGGTGATCCCGTGGCTATTGATGGGGAATTCCTGGGACCGGCGGCCTTGCTGCAGAAATTAAATGAATTAGGTGGCAATAACGGCATCGGCCGGGTCGACCTGGTGGAAAATCGTTTCGTGGGGATGAAATCACGCGGAGTTTATGAAACTCCCGGAGGGACTATTCTTTTTCATGCCCACCGGGCGCTGGAATCAATCACGATGGACCGGGAGGTCATGTTTTTACGAGACTCCCTGGTGCCGGAATATGCCCGCATGATTTATAATGGCTTCTGGTTTGCTCCCGAGCGTCTGGCCATGCAGGCGTTTATTGATCACAGCCAGCAAAATGTTGCCGGTACAGTACGTCTGAAGCTTTATAAAGGTAATTGCATTGTTGTGGGCAGGAAATCCCCCCAGACTCTTTATTACCCTGAACTGGCAACTTTCGAGGAAGATACGGTATATAACCAGCAGGACGCAGAAGGTTTTATTAAGCTTAATGCTCTGCGGTTGAAAGCTCAGTCCCTTTTGAGCCGTAGCCGAAAAGCGGATTAGCTTTGGCTGTATTATTGCGGAAGAATAGATTTTTAAAACGTTTATTGCTGCTGGGGCTGGTTGCCGGCGGTGTTGTCGCTTTGGATCAGGTCAGCAAAGCCATCGTTCTTTCTCATCTATCCCGGGTTTATTCAATGAAGGTTGTTGACGGTTTTTTTTCACTGACCCTGGTTTTGAATCCAGGTGTGGCTTTCGGTCTTTTTTCTCAATCTCCGGCGGCCTGGAAAGTGATTGCTTTACTTCTGCTTTCGGGAATTACGGTCATTGCCCTTCTGTGGTATTATTTTTTTGTAAAAGACCTGAGTCGATGGATGATGGTTGCTTTTTGTCTGATTCTCGGTGGGGCGCTCGGCAACATGATTGATCGCTTCCGTTTTTCTAAAGTCGTTGATTTCCTCGATTTTTATTGGCAGACCTATCATTGGCCGGCCTTTAATCTGGCAGATGCGGCCATTACTATAGGCGTTTTATTATTATTGTTTGATGCGTTGGTTCAAAGCCGAAAAAAGGCCGGCATTGTCCCTGATTCATCTTCCAGCCCTGGAAAATCCCGGGTTTGAACTGTATCTATGAGTATACACTGCCAAGGTCGATTGTTTGACGCGGGAAAAGGAAATTAATGCACCCGATACTACTCAAATGGGGTATCCTGACCATCCATACCTACGGGGTTATGGTGGCTGCCGGTTTTTTGCTGGCTATGATCTATGCGGTGAAGGCCGGGAAGCGTGAGGGCCTGGACGCGGAAATCATTTATGACCTTTTTTTCTATGCCCTGCTGTTTGCCATTCTTGGAGCCCGCCTGCTTTATGTATTGATTAATCTTTCTTATTACCGTTTCCACCCGGTGGAAATTATATATATCTGGCGTGGCGGCCTGGTGTTTTATGGTGGTTTTATTGCCGCGGTAGCCGCGGTTTATTTCCGTTTACGTTTTTACCGTCTTTCTATATGGCTTATTGCGGATATTGCCGCACCGGCGCTGGTGCTGGCCCAGGCTGTCGGCCGTTTTGGTTGTTTAGCCGCCGGTTGTTGCTATGGTGCTGCATGCAGTTTGCCTTTTGCCATCCAATTCACCCATCCTCAAAGCCTTGCGCCTTTGCATGTTTTTTTGCATCCGACGCAGATGTATCATGCGGCGGCCAACGGGATAATTTTTATGGTGCTGATTTTGAAACGGCGCCAACAGTCTTTTATTGGCCAACTGGCGGTTCTCTATCTTCTGCTTTACTCGACAGGTCGTTTTATCATTGAGTTTTTTCGCGGAGATCCACGGGGCGGATTTTGGATGCTAGCCACTTCCCAGTGGATCAGCCTGGGGCTATTTGCTTTGGGAATCGTTCTTTATTTCTATCTGCATACAAGTGTCGATAAGCAAACACCAACTACTGGAAGGTGAGTATTATTTCACCGAGCTCAACTTTCTGAGTTGCCATAAACAGCTGGGTTTGTGGGGTGCGCTAACGTAATATTCCGGCTGTTCCGGCATGGCTCTCGCTCATTCTCGCCGGCCGTCCATGGCCGGCTTCCGAGGC
Organism: Pseudomonadota bacterium; assembly: GCA_034660915.1. Taxonomy (NCBI): domain Bacteria; kingdom Pseudomonadati; phylum Pseudomonadota; species Pseudomonadota bacterium. The sequence continues at coordinate 10,457 of JAYEKE010000236.1, read as the reverse complement.
GTCCGCCACGAATCACAATGGGGGACAATTTTAAAACTGTCCCCACCCAGGCGGCCAATACCCCTATGAGCCAAGCCCGAACATCCTGTTGATGTGTCCCTGGCAAACAACTCAGAAAGTTGAGACCGAATTAATATATGCAATCTGATCCCGGGTCTAAAACATTATTGGTACAATACCAGCCTTTAATTCTGGGTTCTGCGTCTCCACGACGGAGAGACTTACTACGAAATCTCGGGCTTGAGTTCAGTATTATTCAGGCCGCAGTTCCAGAGGAGGCTACGGTGGGAGAAACGCCGGCTGATTTTGTTTGTCGTCTGGCTGGCGATAAAGCCAATGCGGTGGCTGACCAATATGAAAAATCCTGGGTGCTGGCAGCTGATACCATTGTGGTGCGGGAGGATGGTGCGGTTTTGGGGAAGCCGGGAAATACCCATGAGGCTTGTGCCATGCTTAGTTCCATCGCCGGCCGGTGGCATGTAGTTATGACTGCCTATACCCTGGTCAATCGGCTGAAAGAGGTTTTCATGACCAGGTTAGAACAGGCCGGGGTGCTGCTACTTCCTTTGTCTGTAGAGATGATATCAGCTTATGTCGCGACCGGGGAACCGATGGACAAAGCCGGGTCCTATGCTTTGCAGGGGATCGGAGGTGCTTTTGTAACCGCGGTTGATGGCGCCCATTCGACGGTAATTGGACTTCCTCTACACCGGGTATTGACGGATCTGCTTGATTTGGGGATTGTCGGGGTAAATACAAGTGAATTATGAACCAGTAAAAGGAAAAAGCATTGCCGGGCGGATCAGGGCGGTTCAAAAGCAGATAGTTGCTGCTTGTCAGCGGGTGGGAAGAGATCCTGCTGGAGTGACCCTGATAGCAGTTTCAAAAACCTTTACCTGGGAGGAAAATCTTCCGGCCTATGAAGCAGGTCTCCGTGATTTTGGTGAGAATTACATACAGGATATGATCAGCAAGATATCGCGGACCTCATCATATGAAGATATACGTTGGCATTTTATTGGTCATTTACAGCGGAATAAAGTTCGTTACTGGAATCCGGGTTTCTATCTTTTCCACTGTCTGGATTCGTTGCGATTGGCCAAGGAAATAGAAAAAAAGGCTGAGCGGGAGCAGATGGTTATCCCGGTATTGCTGCAGGTGAAATTGGGCGATGAATCGACGAAATCAGGTGTAGATCCAGCAGCTTTACCAGCTTTTTTGGAGAAGATTGCCAATTTCCACCGGTTAAAAATTGAAGGCTTAATGACAATTCCGCCTTATGTTGTTGACCCGGAAGAAAGTCGCTGCTATTATAAACAGTTACGTGAACTGCGGGATGATAGTATTGCCCGGGGATTGGTTGATCCTAAGGTCTTTTGTCACCTGTCCATGGGAATGTCTCATGATTATCCGGTAGCGGTGGAAGAGGGCGCTACCTATGTTCGGGTGGGCTCAGCTATTTTTGGCCCTCGGCGCCAGAGAACTTGATTCCCGGCGAAGTTCAGATTGCGGTTAAAAGCCAAAATATTTTTACGAGGTTGATTGTGAGTACGCAAAAACCATGGGGTGGACGATTTAGCGAGCGAACTGACAAGCTGGTTGAAGAATTTACGGCATCTATTGGCTTTGATCAGCGGCTATATAGCGAAGATATTCTGGGAAGTATAGCCCATTGTCGCATGTTGTCTTCGTGTGGGATTATAAGTTCCGAGGAGGCGGACCAGATCATTTCCGGATTGCAGGATATTCGTGAGGAAATTGAAAAAGGAGAATTTGTTTTTTCCGTCCCCTTGGAAGACATTCATATGAATATTGAATCCCGCCTGTCTGATTTGATCGGGGCAGGACTTGCCGGCAAGCTTCATACGGCCCGCAGTCGAAATGACCAGGTGGCCCTGGATATCCGCCTTTATCTGAAAAAAGAAATATCAGGGATTAAAAGTTTGCTCAAGGGCTTGATAAATGCTTTGATTACTCAGGCTGAGGCCACAAAAGACGTGGTCATGCCTGGTTTTACCCATTTACAGCAAGCGCAACCGGTGCTTTTTGCTCATCATCTGCTGGCCTATGTGGAAATGTTTTCACGTGATTATCAGCGCTTGGAAAATACTGAAAAGCAGGCTGATATTATGCCTCTTGGTTCGGGGGCTTTGGCGGGTACCAGTTTTTCCATTGATCGGCAAATGGTCGTGGATGAGCTGGGGTTTACCGGTCTGACTGCCAACAGCATGGATGCGGTCAGTGATCGGGATGGTGTCATTGAAACGCTTTTTTCAGGCGCTTTGATTATGCTGCACTTGTCCCGCTTTTGTGAAGAACTGGTCTTGTGGTCGTCGGTGCAATTTAACTTCATTATTTTGGCGGATTCATTTTGTACCGGCAGCAGCATTATGCCCCAGAAGAAAAATCCCGATGTGCCAGAGTTGATTCGGGGTAAATGCGGGCGCGTCGTTGGTGATCTGGTCAGCCTTCTGGTAACGATGAAATCACTTCCACTGGCCTATAATAAAGACATGCAGGAAGATAAAGAACCGCTTTTTGATTCTATCGATACGGTGAAAGGTTCACTGGCGATTATGGCACCATTGGTTACGTCTATGACTGTAAACCGTCAGAGCATGGCTACGCAGGTGGAATATGGTTTTTCGACGGCCACCGAAATTGCCGATTACCTTGTTCGCCGGGGGCTGCCATTTCGTCAGGCCCATGAAATAGTTGGCAATATTGTTGCTTACTGCCTTGAAAAGGGACTTCAATTTAAGGATATGTCACTTGATGACTGGAAACGGTTTTCTGACTATTTTGATGAGCAGGTAATTTCTTTACTCTCAGCGGAAGATGCTGTTCGTAGCAAGAATGTTTGGGGGGGGACAGCTCCACAACAGGTTGTGCAACAGCTTGATCGGTTGAAACGGCAGTGGCAGGATGCAGATTAGGTGGTGAACTTGGCTAAAAACAGAACATTATGGTTGCTCCTGATGGCGGTTTTGATTGGTCTTGTCGCCTGTGGTAAAAAGGCAGATCCCGTGCCGCCCCGTTTGGTGGTCCCCCGGGCAGTTACCGATCTGAAAATTGATATTCGTCCCGGGGCTCGCTACCTGGTTTGGAGTATTCCAGCTGAAAACGCCGATGGCAGTCGGCCGGCGGAAATAAAAGGTTTCAGCATTTTTTCCAAGACCTTGAAACAGGGAGATGAAGGGTGTGTTTTCTGTGACGTGGGATTTGAGCTGTTAGCAGAAGTTAATTTTCCCCGACCAAAACAGGGATATATTGAAAGTGGCATGGTTTATTATCCTTTGCCGCTTATTCCCCGGGATTTATTGCAGGCAATTAAAGTGGTGTCTCGCAATAATCATGGCTGGCAGAGTAAAACTTCGAATAAAATTAAAGTGTATAGTTATGAACCCCTTGATCCCCCAAAGCCGCTTACTTGTGAGCCCGGTCCCGCCATTGTTACTTTGAACTGGGAAAAACCCCTTCCTGATAAGGCTACCGGGGAACAGGTCAAGGTATATGGCTACCGGGTATATCGACATGATGCCAGTCAGAAATGGCAATTAATAACTCCTGAGGTGATAACTGATCTATCTTATGTGGATGTGGGCCTGAAGGATTGGCACCCATATCGATATGCAATTACTGCCATTTCAATTTTTCAGGGCACTCCCTGGGAAAGTTGTCGATCAATACCCGTATCTGTTGTTCCAGGAGACTATACTCCGCCGGCACCGGTAGCTGAATTTACCGCTTTCCCCTTCCAGGGAGGGGTGCAGCTGACGTGGCAGGCAAACCAGGAACCGGATATAAAGGTTTATCGAATTCATAAGTATGAGGTGGAAAGTGGCAGATCTTATGTTCTCGAAGTACCGCCAACGACAACCGATTATCTCGATGTCCAGGTAATGCCGGAGCGACATTATGTCTATCGTATTTCAGCCCTGGATGCTTCGGCCAGGCATAATGAGAGTCCGCTTTCACCAGAGCGCGAGGTGTTTATCAAGTAATAACCTGGCCAGGAGTTCAGCCTGAGAAATAGTAACGCCAAGAGTATTTTTATGGATTACCGGTAAATAAGGATCAGTAAATGAATTCTTTTCATTATCAGGATGGACAGCTGTTTTGTGAGCAGCTGCCGGTTGCTGAAATTGCGCGGCAGGAAGGAACTCCTTTCTATCTCTATAGTCATGAAACGCTGGTTCGCCATTACCAGGCATTTAATGATGCCTTTGGGGATTTGGATCATCAGATCTGCTATTCAGTCAAGGCCTGTTCTAATCTCAGTGTTATTTCCCTCTTCGCGTCCTTAGGAGGTGGATGTGATGTGGTTTCCGGTGGGGAGCTTTTCCGGGCCCTGCGGGCAGGGGTTGAGGGCGATAAAATCGTTTTTTCCGGGGTGGGTAAGGCGGTGGGTGAAATTAATGCCGCCCTGGATGCCGGTATTTTGATGTTTAATGTTGAGTCCTCCCAGGAGTTTGAGCTTATCAATCAGCTGGCCGAAAAGAGAGATATGGTTGCTCCTGTGTCACTCAGGATTAATCCTGACGTTGATCCCCAGACCCACCCATATATTTCTACGGGTTTAAGCGCGAATAAATTTGGTATCCCCATCTCTGAAGCGGTGCCTTTATATCAACGGGCCGCCAATCTGCCAAATATTAAAGTAGTTGGTGTAGATTGCCATATAGGTTCCCAACTGACAAAAGTCAGTCCTTTTCGTGATGCGTTGGAGCGGATAAAATCACTGATTGAAGAACTTCGCCGACTAAAAATAGATATTCACTATCTCGATATTGGTGGTGGATTGGGGATTACCTATGATGCCGAAAAACCGCCATTGCCGGCGGAATATGCTAAAGCGGTGACGGGGGTGGTCAAAGACTTGGGTTGCCTGTTAATTATGGAACCCGGAAGGGCTTTGGTAGGAAATGCGGGGATATTGGTGAGCAGGGTGCTTTATACTAAGGTTGGGGTGACAAAAAACTTTGTGATTGTTGATGCTGGAATGAACGATCTTGTACGTCCAAGTCTTTATAACGCTTATCAAAATATTCTACCGCTGCGTGAATTTGCTGGGAAGGAAATTGACAAAAAAACCGTTGACGTAGTTGGTCCCATTTGTGAGTCAGGGGATTTTCTGGCACAAGAGCGCCTTTTGCCGCCGCTTAACTCAGGGGATCTGCTGGCGGTGATGAGCTCCGGGGCCTATGGTTTTACCATGTCCTCAAATTATAACTCACGACTACGAGTGCCTGAGATAATGGTAATTGGGAATCAATATCAGGTTATTCGGCGCCGCGAAACCTTTAATGATCTGGTTGCCGGAGAAAGCATGGTTGACTGGCGGGCAAAAGAGGAGAGATCATAATGGCAGAAAGTTTGCTCAGCATGACAGGTTATGGAGAAGCCCAGGCAGAGGTCGGTCCATATACGGTTATGGTCACCGCGCGTTCGGTTAATTCACGCTATCTTGATTTTCGTTTTAAGGCCCCGTCAATTTGTTCTTATATGGAACCTCAAGTCCGTCAACTGATCAAAAAATTGTTGGCGCGGGGAAAAGTTGAACTGAGTCTTTCAATAACCAGGAACCCGGATGCCGAGGAAACTTCTCTTCAGGTGGACCTCGGCTTGGCCCGTGCTTATAAAAATGCCTTTTTACAACTGCAGCAGGACCTTACTCTGGAGTCGATGAATATCCCCTTGTCATTAATTGTCGCTCAGCCTGAAGTCTTATTGAAACGCAGCGTTGATGCTAAGGTGGTCAGCCAGCATACAGATCAATATCTGCTGGTCATAGAAAAAGCTTTACAATCATTGAGGGCGATGCAGCAAACAGAAGGCGAGATATTGCAGGAAGATTTGCTGATGCGTTGCAAGAAGTTGGAATCTTTGCTTGATGAAATCAGTAAGTCGGTACAGGGACTTCCGGAATTGATCAGGGATAAACTCGTGGGTCGGATGAAAAGCTTACTGGATGGCTTGGCGCCGATTGATGATGAACGTATTTATCAGGAGGCGGCGCAGCTTGCCGAACGAGCTGATGTAACGGAGGAGCTGGTTCGTTTCAAAAGTCATTGTCAGCAGTTTTCCATGACCATAGGAGAGCAGGTTGGCCCCAGAGGAAAAAAGCTGGATTTTATAATTCAGGAATTATTGCGAGAGACTAACACCATAGGCTCAAAGGCTGCGGCTTTGCCGGTACTGCAGTTGGTTGTCCAGGTTAAAGATGAGTTGGAAAAACTGCGGGAACAAGTGCAAAATGTAGCTTAATACTGTAGGGCTATCCAGTTGTTAAGAGGGAAGTTGATGAAAGAAAACCGGCAGTATAGCAACCAGCGATGGTTGTTGAATATTGGTTTGGGCAATACTGTTGTAGCGTCCAGGATAGTTGCCATTGTCACCCCATCTTCAGCGCCGATGAAACGGCTGAAGGATGATGCTCGTGAACGAGGTAAGTTAATAGACGCCACCCAGGGGCGTAAAACCAGGGCGTTGATCATTACTGACAGTGATCATGTGATTCTATCAGCTATTCAGGCAGAAACCATTGCTCATCGGTTCATCAATACGGATAGTTTCCCGGAATAGCAACTTTTTTCATCAAGGCAATATTACCTAAATATCAATTTATCAGGTCAATATGGCTAGATGATAATAATGTTGGGGAAAGAGTAGAACATGATAATAGGCAAGACAATTCAAGTGTTTCTGCCAGACGGCAATCCGCGTAGTCTTAAGATTGCCGAGATTACCAGTCGTACGGTGCAGGCCGTTCTTTTCCCGCGAGCAAAACTGGATGAGGCAGCAAAACGAGCTGAATTGAAGAACGTCGGTGTGTACTTCCTGATCGGCACGTCTGATGAGGACAGCAAACCAATGCTCTATGTGGGAGAAGCCGAGGAATGCCTCACCAGGCTCAAACAGCAGAATAAACAGAAGGACTTCTGGAGCACCGCTATCGCTATCATCTCCAGAACCCAGTATTTCACAAAGACTCATGTCAAGTTTCTGGAGTCATTTTGTCACGAGGAGGCCCAGAAGACCGGGCGCTACAAACTCGACCAGACTGTGACCACCCGACCTTTCGTTTCTGAGTCTATGGAGGCGGATCTCCTCGATAATTTTGACACTATCAAAATTCTGGTTGCCACTCTTGGCTATCCGATCTTCGACCAGATTAAAAAGCCCCAGAAGAAAGATATTCTTTACTGCCAGGGCAAAGCAGCAAAGGCCGAGGGTGAATACACGGAAGACGGTCTCGTGGTATTCAAAGGCTCACTCTGCAATCTACAAGAGACCCAATCGGCTGGACCGTATGTGAAGAACTGGCGTACTCAGTTGATCGACGATGGTGTTCTGGACAAGGCCAACAATGTTTATAAATTCAACCAAGATCACATTTTCTCATCGCCTAGCATAGCTGCTGCTGTAGTTCTGGGCCGTCGAGCCAATGGTTGGAAGGAATGGAAATACAAAGACGGCAAGACGTTGGATCAGGTGAAGAGACAAGGGGGCAAGAAGACCCACAACCAAGCCATCGACGGCGACAAGTAATATAGTCCACCATGCCTTGCGCGTCATCCTGGACGTTACCCTTAGGATGTCGCGCTGGAAGTAACTTTAATTGAACATTCTGCAATAGTTTTCTTATATCATAATTCAAGTTGAGATTTGTTCCTGTCGACATTTCTTAGGGATGATGAAATAATGGCTCCATCAGGTTTGTTGATGATTTTATCTTCTCCCTCGGGGGGAGGTAAGAGTACTTTGGGTCGTTTGTGTCTTGACCGCATGGAGAATCTGGTATATTCAGTATCGTATACGAGCAGGAGACCGCGAGGTGATGAGCGGGACGGGATTGATTATCATTTCGTGACCCGCTCCGGTTTCTCAAGCCTGGTGGAAGAAGGATTCTTTTTGGAGTGGGAGGAAGTTCATGGAAACTTTTACGGTACAAGTCGACACGCGGTTCAGGACCTCTTGGATGCCGGACAGGATGTATTGCTTGATATTGACGTCCAGGGGGGACTCCAAGTCCGGAAGTTGATGCCTGAGCGTACTGTCCTGGTGTTTGTTCTGCCGCCTTCAAAGCAAATTCTGCAAAAACGGTTGGTGGATAGAAGCACTGATGCTGAGGATGTTGTGAAGTTAAGGATGGAAAATGCAGAAAGGGAAATAACCCGAGGGGTTGATTATGATTATCTGATAATCAATGACCGTATAGAGGAGGCGGCAAATAGTCTTTGTTGCCTGGTAATCAGTGAACGTTGTCGGATGGTTCGGCAGCGGGATTTTTTGTTTCAGGCAGGATATCTTGCTAAAACCTAAATAAAGCGATTAGCTTTTAGCACTCAGCTATTAGCTCAATAATTACAAGGTGTTTAATATTATACATATTCACCCGAGGGGAGTTGTTGCTAATCAACGTAAAGCCCTGATTATTAAAAGCTAAATGCTAATGGCTAACCGCTAACCGCTAGTAGCTCAGCTCAGGTAATATAATAGTATAGTAAAAAATGGAAAGAGGTGTGATATGGCGCGAGTAACCGTTGAAGATTGTTTAGCAAAGGTGCAGAATAGGTTTGAATTGGTTGTCTTGGCATCGAGGAGATCCAAAAAGATATTTAAGGGGCAGGAGCCACTGGTAGAGAATTATAAAAATCGGCCTATTGTTATGGCTCTGCGGGAAATAGCCGCCGGCAAAGTATGGCCGGAATATGAATGAATGATGGGTAGGATAGTATGACGCGGTATGTTTAATAAAAAAAGAGGACCTTGGTGTCCTCTTTTTTATGTCACGACGACCCTGGGTCAGGGCTTCTGTTTTAGTGATATTTAGATGTTTCACGTGAAACATTAGTGAAAGTCATTATTATCCGGTAAGGGTGTGGTGTTCTTCTAAGGCTGGGCTGCGTGATGAAGTGGCTTTGCGGCTACATTGCTGGCAGAATCAGATTGTTGAGTTTATTGAGGTGTTTATGCGCATAGGGATTTTGGGTTTACCTAATACAGGGAAGACGGCTTTGTTTAATTCATTGACCGGTATGAGTGAGGATTCCAGTCCGGTTGTGACGGTCAAGCCGGAACCTCATGTTGGCATGGTCAGGGTGCCGGATCCACGTATCGACTATTTGGTACAGGTGTATGAACCAAAGAAGACTGCCTACGCGGATATGGAATTGTTTGACATGTTGGGTATTGTTCCCGGAGGGGGTAAAGACTCTCCAGGGCGTCGGGTGTGTAATCAGGTGCGGGATGTGCAGGCGCTGATTCAGGTGGTGAGGGGGTTTTCAAGCGAAACAGTTCCTGCCTATGAGAATCGGGTGGCGCCGGCGCTGGATGCCGAAATAGTAGAGATGGAATTATTGTTTGCTGACTTGGAACTGGTAGAGAAGCGACTTGAAAGGATTGCGGCAAGCTTGAAGAAGGGGCAGGATAAGGATCTGCTGCTGAAAGAACAGCAGATCCTCGCCCGCTGTCGTACAGCGCTTGAGGATGAAAAATCCTTGCGTGATCTTGAATTTTCCCGAGATGAGTTACTCGTACTGAATACCTATCAATTTCTATCACAAAGGCCGGAATTGATCGTGGTAAATGTGGATGAAGAAGCTGATGCCAAAGAAAAAGAGGATATTGTCGCGGCGGTAAAAGGAAAGATGACCGGGGCTAATACCGATGTTATTGCCTTGTCAGCAAAAGTTGAAATGGAAATTTCCCAGTTGGATAATGAAGATCGTCAGGCTTTTATGGATGATTTGGGGATTGTAGCGCCGGCCCTGGAGCTGGTGGCCCGACATTCTTATTCGTTGTTAGGGCTGATACCCTTTTTTACCGTGGGTAAAGATGAAGTGAAAGCATGGACAATCACCGCGGGAACCACGGCATTGAAGGCTGCGGGTAAGATCCATTCTGACATTGCGCGAGGTTTTATTCGGGCAGAGGTGCTGGCCTATGATGATTTTGTTGGTTGCGGGGGAGAGATGGGGCGGGCAAAAGAGAAAAACCTGCTTCGTCTTGAAGGGAAGGAATATGTGGTAAAGGATGGTGATATAGTAAATTTCCGTTTCAATGTCTGATTCAAGGCTGCCTTGAAAAATGTTCTTTTTGCTCGATTACGGTGTTAGATTTAACCTAAACTGAGTGATTAGCCTTTAGCGATTAGCCTTTAGCGATTAGCCTTTAAAGGTTTAAGGTGTAGGGTTTAAGGTTTTTACCTTGTACCTTTTAGGTTTAATGATTACAGGATGTTTTACTATTACAAACGTAAACATTCGACTACGTTTTCAGAAAAGATAAAAATACTCTCACAGAGGCACAAAGTCACAGAGAACCCGAGTCATTTGCCCTCTGTGACTCCGTGTCTCTGTGAGAAATAATAAAAATTTGTCAATCTATAGACAAAGTCGAATATTTACTTACAAACTTTCACCCGTTGGGTGTTATTTCTCATTAACGTAACG
>JAYEKE010000235.1 GCA_034660915.1 Pseudomonadota bacterium | reverse complement strand
CAGCATTTGTTGAAAACAGCACTGCATCTCGATGCCCCGGCAGCTATTCGCTATCCGCGCGGCAGCGGAGTGGGGGTCGAAATGGATCAGGTGTGGGAATGCCTGCCTTTGGGTTCCTGGGAAGTTCTCCAGGAGGGAAATGATGGTGTGGTGCTGGCGGTGGGATCTTGCGTCTATCCGGCCTGGGAGGCGATTAAAGAATTGGTACAGGAATATCCCGATCGTCCCGTCGCTCTGGTTAATTGCCGTTATATTAAACCCATGGATGAAAAACTGCTGCGAGAATGTCTGCAGAAGCAGCCTTTTGTCATGACGGTTGAAGAAAATTCCATGATCGGTGGCTTTGGAAGTGCAGTAGCCAGATTCCAGGCGGATAGTGATTTGACCGGGACCAGATTATCCATTCATGGGCTGCCCGACCATTTTATTGAGCAGGGCAGCCTGCCGCAGCTGCGGCAAAAATATGGTCTTGATGCAAGTGGAATCAAGACCAGAATTTTGAATCTGATGCGGTAGCTTGATATCATGGGGCAAATTCAATTGTAACCGGATGAGAAATGATCCCGGCATCATAGCCGCGCTCAAAAAGCTCTTTTATCCCTTGTTTGGCGGCTTCAGGATAATCCAAAGTGTCACGGTTGGCGTACATTGAAAGGTATTGATCCAGTAGCTTTCGGTTATGCAACAACTTATCGCTGCGGGTTTCCCGGGCCAATAAATAGTCAATTACCTCATCCCGATGATCCAGGGCATACTGGATACTTTCCCTGAGTAGTTGGGAAACTTTTTTGATTTTTTCCGCTCCCAATCCCCGGCGAATAACATTGCCGCCCAAAGGCAATGGATAACCGGTTTCCTGCCACCACCAGGCGCCTAAATCAAGTATTTTGGCAAAACCCCGTTCGGCATAGGTTAGGTTGCCTTCATGGATGACAACTGCCGCGTCTATCTCACCGGCTTTTAGGGCTGTAAAGGTGCGTTCAAAGGGGGTGATGGGAATAATGACCGGTTCAAACTCCGGGCAGACCAGTTTGAATACCAGGTAGGCGGTGGTCTTGATTCCGGGTATCGATATTTTCTTGCCCCGTAAATCATCTATTATACCCGGTTGATTAGCCAGGACCAACGGCCCATATTTCACGCCAATACTGCCGCCGTGGGGGAGGAGCAGGTATTGTTCGGTCAGGTCGGCATAGGCATGAATAGATACGGCGGTAATATCAACCTGCTGATGAGCCGCCAGCTCATTCAGCTTTTCCGTATCGTGGCGCAAATGCTTAAAAACCAGGCCGTCGGTGGGAATTTTACCCTCCAGCAGGGCATAGAACATAAATAAATCATCGGAATCGACGCTATAGGCTAAGGTAATAGTATCAGAGGTCATGCGTACTCCGGGATGAAAAAATTGTCAGGAAAAATTAGGCAATAACAGGTTGAGCAGGCCGCCGACGGCAACGGCAGTTCCCACCATGATCAGGCTGGCTTTCAACATTGCTTTTATTCCCAGTTCCTTTATCAGCACGGCAAAAGTGGCAATGCAGGGGAAATAAATGGAGAGGATGGTACAGGCAATGATTAACTGTTTGATGGTCATATGAAGTGGCTCAAGCATTCCTACCGCCACATCCTTACGCAGGAAACCAATAATCAGGGATGAAACGGCTTCCTTTGGCAGACCCATGATTTTAACCACCACCGGGGCTGAAAAGCGAGAAAAAAGATCAATAAATCCAGTAAGAAAGAGTATGTTAACCAGCAGGACCCCGACCAGGACCAGGGGGATGGCTTCAGCCAAGAAACCTCGGATGCGCATCCACAGCTTTTTCATCAGGGTGCCGAAGTGCGGCAGATGATAAGGAGAGATTTCAAGGAAAATTTCCGGGCTGTAGCCGGGGATTAAAGCATTCATGATGATGCCGATAATAATGGCAACCACAGCCAGATTGCCATAGATCATCGCCACATAAACCAGGCTGTATGGACCCACCAGGCCGATGATCATGGCTGTCTGGGCCATACAGGGGACAGCAATGGCCATCAGGGTGCCGGCAATGAATTTTTCCCGCCGACTTTCCAGAATTCGGGTCGCCATGGCTCCGGGGACGTTGCAGCCCAAACCTAAAATCATCGGGATAATGGCAAATCCATGCAGCCCGAGCTTATGCATGAAGGTGTCCATCAGAACGGCAAAGCGGGGCAGGTAGCCGAAATCTTCAACAAAACCCAGGACCAGGTAAAAGCTGAAGATGTAGGGCAAAACCATGGCAATGGGAACATAAATGCCGGTGGTCAAAAGCCCCAGTGATTCAACAAAGTCTGGCGTGGTACCCAGCAGCAGATCGTGAATGATCCCACTGGGAAAGGCATAGGAAACGGCATGGTAGATGAATGGACGATAAAGGTTTTCAAAGAAAGGATTAAAGACATAATTGATCAGGTTCTCGCCGACAAAGCGGATAACCGCAAAGGTAATGAAGATGACCACCGCGGCCAGGGGCAGGCCGCTGCGGGGTTTGATGCTGATATCTTCCAGCCTTTCAAGCCAGGTATGATGCCGATGAGTGATTTTTTGTATCTGCTTGATGATTTTGCCGACTTCCCGCCATAAATCACCATTTGTCTGACCGTCCGGAGGTAACGGAACAACTGCTTCCGGTAGCCGTGAGATAAGTTCTTTTATGCCCTCGGCAGTAACGGCAACGGTGGTGATAACCGGAATCTGCAGGAGTTTTTCCAACGCGGCTGCGTCAATATGAATTCCTTTGTGCCGGGTCTCATCCCAGAGATTCAGTACCAGAATCATGGGTTTTCCCTGGCGCATCAATTCCAAGGTAAGATGAAGGTTTCTTTCCAGGTTGGTGGCATCAGCGACATTGATAATCAGGTCACCCGATGCCAGCATCTCGACGGCAACTTCTTCTGCCTTGCAGGTGGGGTCCAGGGAGTAGGTTCCGGGAACATCTATGATTTCCAGATGTTTTTCGTTATAGATCAAGGTCCCCTTGGTATATTCAACCGTGGTGCCGGCATAATTGGCGGTTACCACCCGGGCGCCGGTTAAACGATTGAAAACCACGCTTTTGCCGACATTCGGGTTCCCCATCAGGAGAATCTTCATGCCCTCGCTGATTTCCATCAGATCGGCTCTACGGTTATCCGGCTGGCCATCCGATAACCGATGGCCAGTTCGACTTGATCTATTTTAACCACCACTGGACCCTTGAAAGGGTTATTGCTGACTTTCTTAATGGCTTTGCCACGAAGTAAACCAAGATTTTCCAGTCTTTTGATCATAGTGTGGCCACCGCTAAAGGCGATAACCCGGGCCTGTCTGCCGCTTTCAAGCTCTGTTAATGTCATAATTTATTGGCACCTTGCAAATACTTTTAGCTTATTAACCTTATATGGTACTCCTAACAAACGTCCTATAACATTATGATAAAATAATCAACTCAACTTTCTGAGTTGCTCTAAAAACAGCGGAAAGAAATTTACAAGGATGTTCCGGCATGGCTCTCGCTCATTCTCGCCGGCCGTCCATGGCCGGCTTCCGAGGCGTCCGCCGCGAATCACATCGTGTGATTCGTTCGGCGGCCAATACCGCTATGAGCCAAGCCCGAACATCCGGTAATATATCCCTGGCAACGCAAGTCAGAAAGTTGAGTAATCAATTATATAAACAGGAATCCATGGTGGTGGGAAATTACAGGTCAGTTTCCATCCTGATGACCACTGTTTGAGCATCAATGATATCCAATGCATCAATCTTATCTAAGGCATATTTTAAATCACGCTCACAGGCACGGTGGGTTTGCATGACAATGGCAACCGTTCCCCCGGCATCATTCCTTCCCTTTTGAATTACCGAAGCAATACTGATGTTGGACTCGCCCAGAATACCGGAAACCTTTGATAAAACTCCAGGCTGATCCCTGGCTGTAAATCGCAGGTAATAATTGCAGCTGATGGCATCAATTGATTGATAGGAAGCATTACCGCTGGCTGGTGACTGATAAGCAAGGAAAGGAAGCCGATGATGGCTTTTCCCCAGGATGTTACGGGCAATATCAATCAGATCGGCAACTACGGCACTGGCAGTGGGCAGCATCCCCGCTCCCTGACCATAATAGAGGCTGGGACCTAACATGTCAGCATTTACATAAATGGCGTTGAAAACCCCGTCAATCTTTGCCAGCATATGATGTTCGGGAACCATGGTAGGATGTACCCTGGCTTCAACCTTGCCCTGATTTTCCTTGGCAATCGCCAGTAATTTTATTTTGTAGCCGAATTCACGGGCAAATTCAATGTCAACCGGCTGAATATTGGCAATACCTTCAACATAGACACCAGTAAAATTGATGGGAGTACCAAAAGCCATGGCGGCCAGTATGGCCAGTTTATGGGCGGTATCAATGCCCTCTACATCGAAAGTGGGGTCAGCTTCAGCATAGCCCAGCTTCTGGGCCTCCGCCAGGACATCATCATACTCCAATCCCTCATTGGTCATTTGAGTAAGGATGTAATTGCAGGTTCCATTAAGTATGCCGCTGATAGCAGTGATCCGGTTAGCAGCCAAGGCTTCACGCATGACTTTAATGATGGGGATGCCACCACCGATACTGGCCTCATAATACAGATCAACGCCGGAAACCTTGGCTAGCTGAAAAAGCTCATCTCCATGTTTGGCCAGCAGTGCCTTGTTGGCAGTCACCACATGTTTGCCGGCCTTCAGAGCCCGGGAAATAAAGGCTTTTGCCGGTTCATAGCCGCCGATTAATTCAATCACTATGTCAATTTCAGGGTTGTCAAGAACTTCGTTGACATCAGTAGTTAAAATTCCTTCAGGTAATGAAATGCCCCTGTCAGTGGTGATATCGAGATCGGCAATCTTTTTTAATTCAAGTTCGGCTCCCAGACGCTGGGTGATCAACTGGCTGTTTTCCTGGAAAATCCGGGCTACACCGGTACCAATGGTTCCAAGCCCGATTAGTCCCACATTGATTTTTTCCATGGCGTTATCCCTGTATCCAAATTAATCACTAACTTTAAGCCTTTAACCTTACACCTTACACCTTATACCGTTCATTTATCATACTGCTGGAGAAAATGGCGTATTCCCCTGATTGCCTGTCGGGTACGGTGTTCATTTTCCACCAGAGCGAAGCGAACATGATCATCGCCATATTCACCAAAACCGATGCCGGGAGATACAGCAACTTTTGCTTCTCTAATCATCATTTTAGCAAACTCAAGTGATCCGAGATCTTTAAATTGTTCAGGTATTTTACCCCAGACAAACATTGTCCCCAGTGGTTTTTTTACTTGCCAGCCTATCCTTGACAATCCATCGCAAAGGGTATCCCGGCGATGTTTATAGGTGCTGACAATGTCCTGGACGCAGCTCTGGTCGCCGTTTAAAGCTTCAATGGCAGCAATCTGAATTGGCTGGAAGATTCCGTAGTCCAGGTAACTTTTAATCTTGGTCAGTGCCTGGACAATACGCTGGTTGCCGACACAAAACCCTACCCGCCAGCCGGCCATGCTGTAACTTTTGGAAAGGGAGTAAAACTCCACGGCCACGTCTTTGGCGCCCTCGACTTCCAGAATAGACGGGGCCCGATAGCCATCAAAGGTCATGTCGGCATAGGCAAAATCATGGACAATTATCAGGGAATGTTCTTTGGCAAAATCCACCAGCTTCCGGAAAAAATCAAGGTCGACAACCGTAGTGGTAGGATTATGAGGATAGCTGATAATCAACATTTTCGGCCGTGGCCAAGTAAGCTTGGTAGCCGACAGCAGGTCCTCAAAAAAATCACGGTCAGGTGACAGAGGGATGCTGCGCAGATCCCCTCCAGCAATGATAATGGAATAAGGATGAATAGGATAGGCTGGGGAGGGGACAAAAACCACGTCCCCTGGATTGACGATTGCCAGGGCCAGATGGGAAAGCCCCTCTTTGGCCCCAATGGTAACCACGGTTTCCCGGTCGGGATCCAGCTCTATCTGATAACGTCGCTGATACCAGTCGGCTATGGCCAGACGTAACTTAGCAATTCCCTTGGAGGCGGAATATCGGTGATTTTTGGGGTTGTAAATGGCTTCGGCTAGTTTGTCAACAATATGCTGCGGGGTTGGCAGGTCCGGATTACCCATTCCCAGGTCGATAATATCTTCCCCCTTCCGTCGGGCTTCCATTTTTAATTCATTGACAATGCTGAACACATAAGGGGGAAGCCGATTGATTCGCCGAAATTCATCCATAATTCACTCTCCTTGAAAGGTGAGGCTAAATAACCCTGTTATTGAAGAATCGCACAACTAACATATTTAGCTGCAGTTTTCAATAACATCCTGATGCAGAAAGTTCGTTTAACTGCCATAGTAAACCATTTTTTATTGTCAACTCACTGCCCGATATGGTAACTGATATGAGAAAATAAATATGCATCATTTTGGAGGGGGGGGGAGATATGACTGAACAGGAACAATCCAGTGGAGCGCAGGTGGAAAAAGAGAAAAAAGGTTTCTCAGGCAAATTGATTATGACGATACTATTGATATGTATGCTTATTGTCATCATCGTTTCTGGTTTATGGACGTTGAAATTGAGTTCACAAGTTTCTTCCCTGTCATCAGAGTTGAAAACATTGCGAACCCATAATTCCCGGTTGGAGCTGGTGGAAGATAAGCTGGCTAAAATGGAAATTCAAAATCGGTTGCAGACCATAGAGAATTCCATTGGTGGTATTTCCAAGCTGGTAGGGATTTTTAAACAGGTAGATGCGGCAAAAGCGAAGGAACTGCAGGGTATTATTACCGACCTGCAGTCCGAAAAGGAGTTGTTGCAGAAACAACTGGATAATTATCAGCAGGCTATCCAAAAACCGCTGGAGGGCAATCAAGATGTTCCCAGTTTGCAGGCCATAACTGAATCAGAGCAGCCGGCAGTGGAAAAGGAAAGTAGCCAGGTTCAAAAGACAAGTCCGAACTGGTGGGAGAAAATTATCAATTTTCGGCTGTTTCATGGCCGCAAGTAAACGGGATAATGGTGAGTCAAACACGGTCGGTAATTAAAGGAACGGACCTGATATTTGGGATCAATGCGGTTAATGAAGTACTCTTATCTGCAAACCGAACCATTGAAGTTTTGTACTGTGCTGATCATGCCGGCAAACGGGTTGCTGATCTGGAAAATCTGGCAAGGCGGCAGGGGATAGTGATCAAACGGCTGCCTAAAGCGGCCATGGATCGGCTTGCTGATCACGAACGGCATCAAGGGGTTATTCTCAAGGTTTCCCCTGCTGTTTATTGTCCTCTCAAGGAACTGCTTGTTCCAGAGAGTAGTGACAGGGAAAAACTTGAAACCATTATTGCTTTAGACGGCATTACCGATCCGCAGAATCTGGGTTCCATCCTGCGGACCGCGGCGGCAGCTGGAGTCTCCGGGGCTATCATCCCTGAGCGTCGGGCAGCCGGTATTACCCCGACGGTTGCCAGAATTGCTTCGGGGGGATTGGAATATCTGAAAATCTGCAGAGTCAAAAACCTGGTTAAGGCGCTGCAGGAAGGACGTAGACAGGGATACTGGATTGCCGGTACCGTAGCTCCCGACGAGTTGTCAATCTACCAGGCTGATTTGTGCCGTCGGCTGGTTGTTGTCATCGGTTCAGAGGATAAGGGCATAAGGCCTCTGGTACAGAAAAACTGTGACTTTCTCATCAATATCCCCCTTCATTCACCTTTGGACTCACTAAATGTGGCCACCGCCACCGCCGTTGTTCTCTTTGAAATAAAGCGGCAGCAACTTCTGGCGGCAGGTTGATGGCTCAACTATAATGGGATTTTTCAGGAAGATGTACTCCAATATCGTTTTCGCTTCCAGGTCAATACGTCGCCATGAAAAGGGCATTTTACCGTTACTTCATTATCGGTTACGGCAATAATATCCCAATCCTCAAGTTTGTCGCCACGCTTCCGGATGATCCTCTGGCCGACAGTGAAGGGGTATTGGCTGAAAACTACCGGTTTATTTTCCATCTCTTATTTTCTCCTTTTATGATTTGCAAATATTCGGTTAACAATGATTTAAGATAACTCTCACAGAGTCACGAAGACACAGAGGAATCCACACTTCTTTTTACGCATTTCTGTGTCTCTGTGCCTCAGTAAGAAAAAACAACAAGATAGCCCAGAACGTAAAATAAGCGAATGACTCATAAAGTAAATACCAGCAGCCAAAATGCTGCGTTGTCAGAGATTGCCATTGTCCTGGTCAAACCAAAACTGGATGAAAATGTCGGCGCCGTTGCCCGGGCAATGAAAAACTTTTCTCTCAGCCGGTTGATTCTGGTAGCACCTCAATGTGACCATCTGACTGAACGGTCCCGGCGTCGGTCCTGTGCCGCTGATGACCTGCTTGAGCAGGCGATATGTGTCGATGATCTGGCCGAGGCATTGCAAGATTTTCCCATGGTTGTGGGCACTACTGCCCGCCAGGGGAAATATTGTCTGCCCCTGTATACACCAGCGGAAATTGCGAAAAAAACAACGGAATTAGGTTCCCAGGTTCCGGTAGCCCTGGTTTTCGGTCGCGAAGATTTTGGCCTCGACCGGGTTTCCCGCCGTCAATGTCACTATCTGAGCAGCATACCGGTTAATCCCGCTTTCAGCTCATTGAATTTATCCCAGTCGGTGTTGCTTTATTGTTATGAATTATTTCGTCAACATGGCAGCCATCTTCCTTCTCTGCCTGCCAGGGACTATGCCAATCACAATGAGTTGGAAGGGATGTATGGACATGTAAGAAAAACCCTGGAGGCAACCAATTTCTTTGATGTTGAAAACCCTGATCATTTAATGGAGTATATCCGGCGTTTGTTTGGCCGCATACAGATGAGCAAACGTGAAGTTAATATTATCAGGGGAATTATGCATCTTATTGACAAGCTGAAAAAGAAAATAAAAGTCTGTCAGTGAACCTTCCGGGTTAACTCATCCATGGCAGATTCAAGTCCTGCCAATGAAAGCTGATACATGGGAAAGAGATCGGCAATCGCACTGACTGTCGGATGCTGCCAGTAGCGGGGCGGGTTTGGATTTAACCAGACAACGTTACGAAAATGGTTGGCGATTTTTTCCAGCCAGACAATGCCGGCGGTTTCGTTGCGATCATAATAGTCAATGATGCCGTTTTCCATGAACAATTCATAGGGTGCCATGCTGGCATCGCCAACAATTACTACCTTATAGGAACTGTTCAGATTTTTCAGCAGCTGCGCGGTGGAAACCCGTTCGCCATGCTCCATACCCGCGTTCAGGTGATCATAAATGCAGTTGTGAAAATAGTAATAGCGAAATTTTTTGAAATGATTTACCGAATTAGCGGCGGAGAACAAGCGGTTGACCATCTGGGCATAGGGCAGCATGGAGCCGCCGGCATCCATGAGCAACAGCATCTTGACATCATTTTTCCGTTCGGGGTGAAATACCAGCTCAATCTCGCCGGCATTTCTGCAGGTCTGGTCAATGCTTTCATCAATATCAAGTTCCAGTAGATTTCCGCTGCGGCGCAGATGCCTGAGCTTTTTCATGGCAACTTTCATCTGCCGGACATCAAGGGTAACATCATTGCGGTACTGGCGAAACTTACGGGCGGTGGCAATTTTAATCGCGCTTAAGTTATTGCTTTCGCCGCCTATCCGGATGCCGCCCGGATGAACACCGCTGTGGCCAAAGGGCGAGGTTCCCCCGGTTCCGATCCAACGCCCGCCGCCGTCATGGCGCTCTTTCTGTTCCTTCAGTCTGTCCTCAAACATTTTCTGCAGGGTTTCCCAGTCATGCTGGGGCAGTGATGAGAGGTCAACCGAATCCCGGTGAAGTTTCAGAGTTTCTTCACTGAGCCATTTTAGGAGTTCGTCAAACAATTCTTCCGGAACTTCCAGACCGCTGAAAAAATCCCTGAAAGCCAGGTCAAACTGATCATAAAAATTTTCTGACTTGACCAGCAGCGAACGGGCCAGATAGTAAAAGCTCACCAGGCTGTTGGCGGCAAAACCTTTCTCCATGGCTTCCAGCATTGCCAGCCATTCGGTTAGACTTACCGGCACCTTGTAGGCTTTAAGGGTGTAGAAAAACTGAGTAAACATAAAGTTGCCAGGATTGCTGAATCAGCGTAAAAAGGACGGGCGGCGAATGGATCTAACATCTGTTTCTCCATTGGCTACTTGATGATAATCCTGTTCATTCTTCAACAAGGCCCCGAGAAATGGCAGTTCCCGGCCAATATCCCTGGGCCTGGTTCCGGAAGCAACCAGGACTTTGATCCAGTCGATGAGCTCGCTGGTGGAAGGTTTTTTGCGCAGATTGTCAACCTCGCGCAGGTTGAAAAAAGCTGTCACTGCTTCCTTCATCATTTTTTCTTCCAGGTCGGGAAAATGAACCTTGACGATATCATTCATAAACTCGGCATCAGGAAATTGAATATAATGGAATACACAGCGGCGCAGGAAAGCATCGGGCAACTCTTTTTCAGAATTACTGGTAATAATTATTGTCGGACGATGCTGGGCGCTGATGGTTTCAGCGGTTTCCGGGATATAAAATTTCATTTCATCCAGTTCAGTCAGCAGATCATTGGGAAATTCGATATCAGCCTTATCGATTTCATCGATGAGTAATATCACCCGTTTCGGGCTGGTAAATGCCTGCCCCAATTTTCCATGTTTGATATAATGCTTTATATCGGAAATATCATGATCCCCAAAACGGGCGTCGTTAAGTCGCTGAACGGTGTCATAAATATAAAGACCGTCCTGGGCTTTAGTTGTTGACTTAATGGTCCAGACCAGCAGATCCGTTTCCAGACCTTCGGCAATACTGGAAGCCAGCAGGGTTTTTCCGGTTCCCGGCTCGCCTTTGATGAGTAAAGGCCGCCCCAGGGCAATGGCCACATTCACATCATTTTGTAATGCTCCTGAGGCAATATAATTTCCGGTTCCACGATATTGTTCAAATTTTTGCATGATTATTCCTTAGCTTTTGCTTGGTTAATGGTTGAAATGCTTCTTTCAATCCGAATTGTAAAGTGTGATCTTTATACAGTAAACGAACAAAAAGACCATTTTTTAAAATAGCCTTTACTTTATCCTTGCACCTTGAATCTCTTTTCCGTTACTATCATAACTCCATGATAATTGCAATTCTAATCAGGAGCAAAGATGAACAAACAGATGATCAACGTTCAGGATCAGTTCCTAAACCGGATTCGGCGTGAAAGAATACGGGTGACCATTGATCTGGTCAGCGGCTCGCGTGGAGAAGGTAAGGTTACCAGTTTTGATAATTTTTGTCTTATACTAAATGACGGCTATACCAGTCATTTGATTTATAAACATGCGGTGTCAATGATCAGCCCTCTGGGAGATGGGACTGGAGGAATGAAAAATTTCGGGGTGGAATCCGGATTTGAAACATCATCGTGATCTATCACCGGAGCTGGATGAGCTGCAACAGGTATTTCTGGATTACCTGGCTATGGAGCGGGGTTTATCCCCCCGTACCATTGAGGCCTACCGGGGAGATTTAAAACATTTTGGAGCCTACGTGGCCACGCTGGGAATAAGCTCACTGGATGATTTGACTATAACCCAGCTGAGTCACTACCAGTTTCTACTGCACAAGTCTTATGCCTCGGGAAGTATACAGCGCAAACTTTCGGCCCTGAAAATGTTTTTCCGCTTTCTTCAGGGCCGGGGACTTATTGCCGGTAACCCATTGCAGGACTTGGAAGCACCGCGTTCAAGTAGAACTTTACCGCCGGTTATTTCCGTTGAGGAGGTTCAACAACTGCTGGCAGCACCAAAATCCGACACTGTTCTGGGACGGCGCGACCAGGTTATGCTGCAGGTTTTATATGCAACCGGGGTTAGGGTTTCCGAGCTGGTTTCCTTAAGTTTGCTCCAGATAAATTTTAATCTCGGGGTGATCAGCGTTATTGGTAAAGGGGATAAGGAGCGCTTGATTCCCTTGCCCTTTGGAGTGCTGGGAGAAATAGTCGATTATCTGCAGGAAACCAGGCCAAAGTTGCTCAAACACCGTAATAGTGAATATATTTTTCTCAATCGTTCCGGAAAACATTTGAGCCGGGAGGGATTCTGGAAAAATATCACCCGGTATGCAAGACAGGCCGGAATCCGCCGGAAAGTCTATCCTCATCTTTTGCGCCACGCGTTTGCCAGCCATATGCTTGCCGGAGGTGCCGATTTACGGGTGGTCCAAAACTTGCTGGGTCATGCCGATCTCTCCACCACCCAGATATATACCCATGTGGACAGTAAACGTCTATGGCAGGTATATAGACAATTTCATCCCCGGGAACAGCTGGATAAATAACTTCATTTCGCCATCAAGATGTAACTATTTATGGATATCATCACCAGCCATTTAAACGCTGACTTTGATGCCCTGGCTTCTATGCTCGCCGCCCGCCATCTCTACCCTGAGGCGCTGATGGTTTTTCCCGGCAGCCAGGAAAAAAGTATCCGGAATTTTTTTCTTAATTCCTATTCTTATGCCTATCCGTTTAAAAAACTGAAAGAAATTGATCTTGAGCAGGTAACCCGGCTGATTATTGTTGATACCCGGCAAAAAGAACGTATAGGCCAGTTTGCCGATCTGGTGGATCGTCCTGAAGTGGAAGTATGCCTTTATGATCATCATCCGGACAGTCCCGGAGATATTACCTCATCATCAGAGGAAGTGATTGAGCTGGTGGGGGCAAACGTTACCATTATGGTGGAATTGCTACGCCAGAGAAATCTTAAGGTTTTGCCGGATGAAGCAACGGTAATGATGATAGGTATCTATGAAGATACCGGTTCACTTACCTATGATACCACCTCTGTGCGCGATTTTCAGGCAGCCGCCTATCTGCTTCAGCAGGGAGCAAACCTGCAGATGGTTGCCGATGTCATCAATACAACCTTGGATAGCAGCCAGGTATCACTGTTGAATGACTTGTTGTTATCGGCTAAAGAAGAGATCATTCATGGTCAGCGAATTGTTATTGTGGAAGCCAGCCGGGAAGCTTATGTTCCGGAAACCGCTCTGATTATCCATCGCCTCCGTGATATGGAAAAGATAGCAGTGCTTTTTGCCCTGGTAAGGATGGAGCATAAAGTTTATCTTATTTCCCGCAGTCGTAATCAACAAGTTGATGTTGGCCATATACTGGAACATTTTGGTGGTGGTGGCCACCAGTCCGCCGCCGCGGCTGTTTCACGGAAATTAACTCTGGTGCAATGCCGGGAGAAATTGCTGGCAGTTCTGGATAAGGAAGTGGAACCATCCCTGATTGCTGCTGACCTTATGACTTCGCCGGTCCTGACGGTTAAGGAAGATGCAACCCTGGCGGATGCCGCGTCTCTGCTGACTAAATATAATATCAATGTTTTGCCGGTGGTAAGTAGCGATAACCATACTTTGTGCGGCATCATAACTCGACAGGTAGTAGAGAAAGGGGTTTACCACGGGTTACAGCAGGTCCAGGTGTGTGATTATATGACTACTGATTACCAGCCGGTACATAAGGATGCTGATTTGCTCCAAATTCAGGAAATGATTGTCGAACGTAACCAGAGATTTCTACCGGTTATCGATGAAAAGAATCAGGTTATCGGGGCCATCACCCGCAAAGATCTGCTTGGTGTTCTCCATGCCCAGGCAATCAAAGGTTCAAAGTTCCATGATAAAGCAAGCAGCAGCCGGAAAATGAGTATAAAAAATGCTGCTTCACTGCTACGGGAACAGTTCAGTAAACAACTGATCGATATTTTGCATAAAATTGGCGATCTGGCGGATGAACTTGGTATCGCTGTTTTTCTGGTTGGCGGAGTTGTCCGCGACCTGCTCAGAAGGCAGAAAAATCTGGATATCGATATTGTGGTCGAAGGTGATGGAATTGCCCTGGCCCGTGCCTTTGCCAAGCGTTATAACTGTCGTTGTCATATCCACGCAACTTTCCAGACCGCGGTTATTATCTTTCCCGATAATTTCAAAATAGATGTGGCCAGTGCCAGGATGGAATATTACGATACTCCCGCAAGCCTGCCAAAAGTATCAGGCAGTTCTTTAAAGGTAGATCTTTATCGTCGTGATTTTACTATAAATACGCTGGTAATATGTTTGAACCGTAAGCGTTTTGGCGAGATGCAGGATCATTTTGGTGCCTTTCGTGATTTAAAGGAAAAGAGTATCCGGGTTCTACATAATTTAAGCTTTGTTGAGGATCCTACCAGAATTTTTCGGGCCATCCGTTTTGAACAGAAATTCGGTTTTTCCATTGGTCAACAGACAGTACATCTCATCAATAACGCGATCAAAATGGGTTTTATTGACCGGCTGTCAGGAGTAAGGATAATCAATGAGCTGAAGATGATTTGTGCCGAAACAAACCCCTTACCGATTTTCCGCCGCCTGCATCATTTCGGGGTCCTGCAGCAGGTTTTTCCCGGAATCAATATGGATGTTTGTCTGGAACAATTACTGCCGGCGGTCCGCGATGTTATCTCCTGGTATGAATACCTTTTTCTGGATGAAAAGATTGAAAAATGGCAGGTCTACCTGCTGGGCATCCTGAATGATATGGAACATGAATTGGCCGCCTCACTGGTAAACCGTCTCAATCTGGAACAATCCGTCGCCTATGAATTTCTCGATCTCCGCCGTCAGGGGATCAAGGCAGCCAAAGAACTGACCAGAGAATATCTGGCAAGCCGGCGGCTGAATAATTCCAAGCTGGTTGACGTATTGTCATCTCTGCCATTGGAAATAAATCTTTACATCCTGGCAGGTCATAAACAAAGGGAGGTAAAGCGGGCAATCTCCAACTATATTACCACTTTGCAGTTTATCAGGCCTGAACTTTCCGGTAATGATTTGATTGCTTTGGGGCTGGATCCAGGCCCGGAGTTTAAAATTATTCTCAATCAGTTAAAAAATGCCCGGCTGGATGGGGAAGTGAAGGACCGGGATGATGAAATCAGGCTGGTAAAGAAATGGATAAGGAAGGAAAAATGAAATCAGAAATCATGAAATGTCCTGAATGCGGATATTCGCTGCCGGTTTACCATAATCCGGTGCCAACCGTTGATATCATCATTTGTTACCAGGCAGGCATTGTGCTGATCAAACGACGCAATCCTCCTCATGGCTGGGCGATTCCCGGAGGCTTTGTTGATTACGGGGAGTCACTTGAAACCGCCGCTGTTCGTGAGGCCTTGGAGGAAACCTCTCTCAATGTAATCCTGAAAGGCCAGTTTCATACCTATTCAGATCCGGGTCGTGATCCCCGGCAGCATACAATCAGCACTGTTTTTCTCGCAGAAGGGCAGGGAGAACTGCAGGCTGGGGATGACGCGGTCGAAGCCGGGGTTTTTACCCGGGACAACCTGCCATCCCCGATAGCCTTTGATCATGGGAGTATCCTGGCGGATTATTTCAGCAATCGCTGGTCGATAAAGTAGTTCTTGTATTTCAGTTTCTAGGTCAACTGCCGGACAAAGCTTGCCAGCCGTTCCATACCGTTTTTGATATTCTCCAGGGAAGTGGCATAAGACAGGCGTAGATAACCGGGCGCCCCGAAAGCTTCACCGGGAACCGCGGCAATCTTAGCTTCATCCAAAAGCAAGGCACATAAATTCAGTGATGAATCAATGGGCTGGCCATGAAAACTTTTGGCCAGCAGATTTTTGACCTGGGGGAAAGCGTAAAAGGCTCCCGTGGGGTTGAAACAGCTGATTCCCGGAATGTTGTTCAGGGCGCTGACAATATATCGCCGGCGTTCGTCAAAGGCCGGCAGGACCATGGCAATAAAATCCTGGGGGCCGTTATAGGCCTCTATGGCAGCCTTCTGGGAAATGGATGTGGGGTTGGAGGTGCTCTGGCTTTGGATCTTAGTCATCGCTGCCACCAGTGATGCTGGGGCAGCGGTAAAGCCGATGCGCCAGCCGGTCATGGCGTAGCTTTTTGAAACCCCGTTGAGAATAATGGTCCGTTCCTTCATCTGCGGACTTACTGCCGCGATACTTTGCTGAGTAAAATCATCATAGATGATATGTTCATAGATTTCATCGGAGATGATCAGGATATTGTTTTCGGCAATAACCACCGCCAGTTCCTGCAGCTCAGCCGGTGAATAGGCGGAACCGGTGGGATTCGAGGGAGAATTAATCACCACCGCCCGGGTTTTTTCCGAGATATGCTGCCGAAGTTGCTCCGGGGTAATTTTAAATCCTTGATCTTCGGTCGTCGGAATGATAACTGCTTTGCCTCCGGCCAACTGGATCATGGGTGGATAGGAGACCCAGTAGGGTGATGGAACGATAATTTCATCATCCGGATCAAGCAACGCCTGGGCCATATTGTAAAATGAATGCTTACCGCCGCAGGAAACGATAATTTCATCGGTCTCATACTTCAGACCGTTTTCCCGTTCAAGTTTCTGCTGAATGGCTTTTTTCAGTTCCGGGATACCGGGAACGGCGGTGTAACGGGTAAAACCATCTTGAATAGCCTTGATTCCGGCGGTTTTAATGTTCTCAGGGGTATCAAAGTCAGGTTCACCGGCACCAAAATTAATAACGTCAACTCCGGCAGCCTGCATGGCTTTGGCTTTGGCTGAAATTGCCAGGGTGGGGGAGGGTTTAATTTGTTGAACCCGGGATGCCAGTCTGATCATGATGAATTCTCCTTTTTCATTTTTCCTTAGCAAATTGTTATACTATTCTATAGCACGCTCTGAAAAATTGATGCAACGAGAATTTGACGGAGCTGCTGCTGGATTTTATCGTAACTTTTTGAGTTGTTCTAAAAACAGCTGAAAGAAATTCCCAGTGATGTTCCGGCATGGCTCTCGCTGGCTTGTGGGGCGCGCTAAAGCAATGTCCCCGGGCGTCCGCCGCGAATCACAATGGATTCGTTCGGCGGCCAATACCGCCTGCCTGTCGGCAGACAGGCTATGAGCCAAGCCCGAACGTCCTGCTAACATGTCCCTGGCAATGCAAGTCAGAAAGTTGACATTTTATTAAATACCTTTGGAGGTTTTTTTAATGATTATTACTAATATGACCATGAGCGAATTTTCGGCCGGGTTGGAAAAAACTCAAACGGTATGTATCCCTTTTGGGTCCACGGAGGAACATGGATTTCATCTGCCCCTGGATACCGATACTATCCAGGTTTATGAGGTGCTTAAAATGGTGGCGGAAAAACTGCCGGTATTTATCGCTCCCCCGGTGCATTATGGGGTTTGCCGCAGCACGTCCAATCATCCGGGAACCATCGGCATCCAGTCAAAGACCCTGCGGGCGCTGACCAGGGACATCGTTGAATCCCTGTACCGGCAAGGGTTGCGTTACTTCATCCTCATATCCGGCCATGCCGGCAAAACCCACATGAACGCTTTGCTGGAAGCTGGAGAAGAACTTTTGCAGGAATATGCGGACATGAAAATGGCAATCATCTGCGAATATGAGCTGGCCCGGGAGGTAAGCCGAAAATATGTGGATACTGAAGATGATTCCCATGCCGGCGAGATAGAAACCTCCCGTCTGCTTTATCTGCAACCTGAACTGGTTCAGGGAAGCAGCCCGGAAGAATATCCGGATTTCCCCCGTTTTATCTTGGTACGCAATAAACAGGCTTACTGGCAGCACGGCGTCTGGGGCAACCCCGGTAAGGCAAGCCGGGACAAGGGGGAAAAATACTGTCGGCTGACTGCTGATGCACTCAGAGTATTTATTCAGCAATTTGAAGGATTTATGGAGCGCAGTTAATGCATCTCTTTGACAGTCACAGTCATGTTAATATGGAAGTCTTTGCCGATGATCTGGATCAGGTACTGGAACGGGCTTTTGCAGCCGGGATGGCCGGTATTGTTGCCATTGGCACCAATGTCTCTGATTCCATCAGGGGGGTGGAATTAGCCGAACAGTGGCCACATGTTTACGCCACAGTCGGCATCCACCCGCATGAAGTGAAAAATGCCGATGAGCATAGCTATCACATCCTGAAGGCGCTGGCAGACAATCAAAAGGTGGTGGCCTACGGTGAAATAGGCCTTGATTTTTACCGTAACCATTCTCCTCGTGAAGTCCAGGTGAAGGAATTTGCCCGCCAGCTGGGTTATGCTGCCGAGTTGCGATTACCGGTAGTCATTCACGATCGTGATGCCCATCAGGAAGTTCTGGAAATAATTAAAGCAGAGCAGGGCTATCGATATGGTGGGATTATCCATTGTTTTTCCGGCGATTATACACTGGCGGCGACTTATGTTGATCTTGGTTTTATGATTTCCATCCCCGGGACCATAACCTTTAGCAATAATCAGCTGCAGGCCGAGGTAGTCAAACATCTTTCGCTGGATGATCTGTTGATTGAGACTGATTGTCCCTATCTAACCCCGGTTCCTTATCGGGGAAAACGCAATGAACCATTGTACGTGCAATACGTGGCTGAGGCAATTGGAAAAATTAAAGGGGTATCAGCTGAAGTGGTAGCGGAAAAAACCTGTAGTAACGCCAGGCGGGTTTTTGGGATTAAAGGTTGAGGGCTCCTGCTATTTTGAGGCCGGCAGATCGATTTCAGTAAATATGGCATTTTTCCCGTTATTTTTGGCCATATAGAGGGCATCATCAGCTCGTTTGATCAGATTGTCAACGCTATCACCGGGGGTACACTGAGAGATGCCAATGCTGACGGTTATTTTGATTTTAACCTTAGCTGCTTTATCCTCAAAAACCTTTTTCCCCAGCATATGGCGCATTTTTTCAGCCACCTGTTTAGCTTTTTCCATTTCGGTTGAAGGCAGAATGGCAATAAATTCTTCACCACCAAAGCGGGAAATAAAATCAGAGGTTCGCAGATTGCCCTTGAGAAAATGGGCCAGGTTTTTCAAAACGGCATCACCCACCTGATGGCCATAGTTATCGTTGACTTGTTTAAAATCGTCAATATCGAAAATCATCAGGCTGAAGTTTTCCTTATAGCGTTCAACCCGTGAATGTTCTTCCACCAGGCGGCTGAAAAGCGCCCGACGATTGTAGAGGCCGGTCAATTCATCGATGGTTGCCAGATCTGTAATTTTAGCCAGTTGTGATTGCAGCACATTGACATCCTGCTGCGCCTTGGTTAATTTATGCTGCAGGGAAACGTTGCTTTCCCGAACTTTGCCAATCTCATCACTGATTATTTTTTTCAATTCAACCAGGTCAACAACCTTTTCCATGCCTTTCAGTTTTTGTTCGTGATCTTCCAGGTTTTGATTATGAGATTTTGTCGAGTGATCAAGGCCATTTATGACCTCTACAACCGAGTCGACAATTTCCATAGTGCATTCCTGCTGCTTTTTTAGCTCGCGATTTCCGTTACCATCCTTAGAGTCGATAAGCTCTTTGATTTCCTGATCAACCTCATCGAGAAAAACATAAAAATATTTGCTGTATAGATCAGGTAGCAAAGGAGTATGATGGGCAACCATATGATTGAGGGTCTTTTTGGCTATTCTTGCCACTGAAATGTAAAACTGTTCCATAGCGTTGACCTTATATTTTGAATATTAAGGATTTTGTAATCCCATAAGTCAGATAGTGAACTATAACTGGTTTCGGCATGATATTAAAAAAATTGAATTTTTTTTACTCCTTTGTTATATTTTTTTAAAGAGTATGCACTGGCTTAAGCTGATAGTATCTGTATCCGGCATGCTGATAACGGAGATAAAATGGCAAAAATTGATGGCGGCGAAAAATCTCATCTTTTTTGAAATGATAGAACTTTTTTTACCACAAGGAAATTACCGATGACCAAGCAAAGGAAAAAACAGTCGAAAATCCATGTGGTCCTGATTGAAGACAGTAGTGTTACCGCTGCAATTATTACCAGTAAACTTGCTGAAATTACGGAATACCGGCTTTCCCACTACCCTAGTGGGGAGGACTTCTTTGCCCGTTTCAATCTCCGGTCTACCCCTGATGTTTTTCTGATTGACAGTATTATCGATGATACTTCGGGGAACCAGCTCACCAGTGGGGTGGATATTGTTACCCGGTTAAAAACTGTTAACAGGTACAAAAATATACCGGTTATAATGTTGTCCACCGTTGGCGATGAAGATGATCCAAGCTTTAAGCAGATGGTCAAAACTTTTTACTATCAGCAGAAGATCCGTGGTCTGATGGCTGGAGCTGCTGATGTTATCTATAAACCACATGGTATTGATCTTGAGTCAGATCCTTCATCCTTCCCTGTTGATGAACTGCTTTACAAGGTCAAGATCTTGACCCAAAGACGTCTTTTACAGCTGGAGCTTCGCCGAAAAAATCGCCATCTACGGCAGAAAAATCGTGAGCTGGCAAAGCTGAATCATAATTATATTAATGTTCTGAGCTTTGTATCCCATGAATTCAGAAACTCGCTGGTGGTTATTGGTGGTTTTCTCAGGCGTCTGTTAAGAAAAGTTAAGGGAGAGGCCGAGCAGCGTGATTTGAACAGCATTATTTCCAATTGTGAATTCATGGAGGATATGATTGACCGCTACCTTATCCTCTCACGGATTGAAACGGGTCGACTGCGTTTAAATGTGACGGAAATTGACGATTTCTACCCAATAATTATTGAGCCGGTTTTCAAACGTCTGGGGAAAAAAAAGCTGATTGAGCGAATCGAATATGATGGCCCGCTTAAATTGACGGAAATCCAGCTGAATGCTGATCGCTATCTCCTGCAGATAGTGTTCAGTAATCTTTTTAACAATGCGATAAAATACGGCAGTTCAGAGGGTAAAATTAGATATGGAGTGGAACCCCAGGAAAAGGGTTTGCGTTTTCATGTGTGGAATGAAGGCCCTGGTATTGCTGCAGATAAAATAAATCAGGTTTTTCGCAGATTTCAGCGGTTGAAAGATAAAAATATTCCTGAGCAAAAGGGTATTGGCCTGGGGTTGTATAATGTAAAAGAAATTGTTGATCTGCACGGCGGCAAAATCTGGGTTGAAAGTGAGTATGGAAAGTGGGTTGATTTCATCTTCTGGCTACCGGAATTATCTGCTTGATTGTCTTCTTCCTAAATTAAGTGATTAGCTTTTAGCACTTAGCTATTAGCTCAATAATTACAAGATGTTTAATATTATCCATATTCACCCAATGGGTCTTGTTACTAATCAACGTAAAGTCCTGATTATTAAAAGCTAAAAGCTAAAAGCTAAATGCTAATGGCTAATAGCTCAGCTTAGGTTCTTGAATCTTTACTGAACAGGAGGTCTTATGGAAATCTCTACGCTTGCGCGAAAATTCATGCTGTTGGGAATTGGCGCTTTGTCTTTGACCGAGGAACGTCTGGAACAGATTATCTCCGGCATGGTTAAAAAAGGAGAAATAAGTAGTCAGGAGGGTCGTGATCTGGTTCAGGAAATGCTGAAAAAAATCAAGCAGGAAAAAGGTGATCTCTCTGAAAAAATCAAAAAAGAGTTTAACTCTCTGATGGATAAAGTGGAGGTGCCAAAACAAAGTGAGATTGATGAATTAAAACAAAGAATTGCTGAACTTGAAGCGAAGCTTGAGCAACTTCATCCGGCGGAATGATCCATGTATATTCTGAATATTGACCGGACATACAGAAATATCAAAAGATACCGCCAGATTATCGGGGTTTTCATCAGCTATGGCTTTGGCGGTATCATTGAACAGCTTAATATTGACTATTACCTCGCCTTGGGGAAAAATATCATTACCCTCAATCGAAGTGGGCGTAAACAGCTTATTCGCTACAATAACGCCCAGCGCTTCAGAATGGCACTTGAAGAGCTGGGCCCCACTTTTATCAAGCTTGGGCAGCTGATCTCAACCCGCCATGATTTCATCCCCCCGGCGGTTATTAGTGAATTAAAAAAATTGCAGGATAATGTTCCGCCCTTTGCCTATGAAGAAGTGGTAACGGTGATAGAATCGTCCATGGATGCCAAAATCCATGAAGTTTTTCCCGAATTCAATGTTGAACCAGTGGCTGCTGCTTCAATTGCTCAGGTACATAAAGCCCGGCTGATTTCCGGAGAGCAGGTTGCGGTAAAAGTGCAGCGTCCGGGCATTGCGGCCACGATTGAAACCGATATTGACATTATGATGAATCTGGCTCGCCTGCTTGCCCGACATGTACAGGAATTGCAGATTTATGACCCTGTGGGGCTGATCAAGGAATTTGCCAAGACTATTCGTAAAGAACTTGATTTTCAGATTGAAGGACGCCATGCAGATCGTTTTGCGGCTAATTTCAAGGATGATGCAAACGTTTTTATTTTTTCGATCCACTGGGATGTCAGTACCCGTGAAGTTTTGACCATGGATTGGGTGGAAGGAATTAAAATTGATCAGCTGCCGGCACTGATAGAAGCCGGCCTTGAACCGAAAATTATTGCTGAAAACGGGGCGACATTAATTCTACGACAGGTGCTGGAATTCGGAATCTTTCATGGCGATCCCCATCCGGGTAATCTTCTGGTTTTGCCGGGAAATGTCATTGCCCCATTGGATTTTGGTATTGTCGGCCATTTGGATGAAGAATTAAAGCAGCTGGTTCTGGATTTGGTGCTGGCCATTATCAACCGTGATATCCGGCAGTTAACTAATATCCTGTCAACGGTGGGGGTTATCGATGAAGACCTGATTAACATGAGGGAGCTGCATGCCGACCTTTATGATTTTGTCGACCGCTATTACGGTATTCCCCTGCACCAGCTGGAAGTTGCCATTTTAATTAAAGATTTCATTGCTATTACCAGTCATCATCATATCCGTTTTCTTCCTGACATGATGCTGCTGGTCAAAACCCTGGTTACCATCGAGGGAGTGGGCCGTAAGCTTAATTCTGAGTTTGACATGATCAGTCATGCCAGCCCTTTTGTCAAAGAGCTGTTGGCAAAGCGCATGTCGCCGAAATACCTGAGTAAGATCGCCTGGCGTCAGTTGCGGGAACTGCAGAACCTGCTGAAGATACTGCCACGGGAAACCCAGGAGATTCTGAAGAAACTCAGTAAAGGAAAACTGAAAATTGAATTTGAACATGTGGGGCTGGATCCACTGGGAAAAAATCTTGATCGGATAACCAACCGATTATCATTCAGCTTGATTGTTTCGGCCATTATCGTCGCCTCTTCGCTGATTATGCAGACCAATACCGGTTATATGTTTATGGGCTATCCGGTACTGGGAATTATCGGCTACCTGGTGGCGGGAGGTCTGGGGTCCTGGCTGGCGATTGCCATACTGCGGTCGGGGAGAATGTGAGAGAGCCAAGCCCGAACATCCTGGTTATTTGATTAGAACACGAAGAATGAAGTCCTGAAAAAAATTGTTTTTCTTTGTACCTTTCGAGTCCTTCGTGGTGACATAACCATTTACGAGGACGATAGTAATGTTTTCCTAATGTAGTCTTTTACGGTTGCCGTATCCGCCGGCAAAATCTCATATCGACATTTGCGCTGGTCGATTTCCCGAAGCGATTCCGGAACTGGTGGATAGGAGCCAATAGCCTGGTGCACGGCATCAGGAAACTTCGCCGGATGGGCGGT
>JAYEKE010000234.1 GCA_034660915.1 Pseudomonadota bacterium | reverse complement strand
TTCGGGCTGAAAAATGCTTTCAGGGCGATTTTGATTGAGCCGATGACCCGATCAAGAGGGAAGGCAATCAGCATGGCGGCAACCGAGCCGCCAATAACGACGAGAACTGATGGAACATCAATAAAGGTGCCTAAACCGCTGCCCATCAAGATAGCTGCAATAATTAACCCTGCTCCGGCGACAATTCCTATTATGGTTGCAATATCCATGGCTTATGTTTTACCTGTTTTGATTTCCTGATTTTCTTCGTAATAAAAAACGCCTTTATGTATGGAATCGCTTTTTATATTTGATTCTTTAATCTTAATTTCAACTCCCGGGAAAATGGTGTCAAAGGCGTATAGCCGGCAATTGGCATTGATCTCCTGTTCCAGGGTAATCGCATCTTCAAGGGAATTCAGTTTTTTCTGTTCTGCCATTACCCGCTCGCCAAGATATAAAAGTTTAGCCTGCAGCAGTTCCTGCTCTTCCTGGAGTGCTTTTGTTTCTTTCCTGCTGACCTGTTCATGCTCCTGTTCAAAAAAGAGATGAATCTCTTCCAGGCGACCCTGGAGTGATTGAAGGTCATCTTGTATTTTGTGAACCGCTTCTTGCTGTTTATCCTTTTCCTGCAACCGGAAGGGATCAACTCCCAGGGAAATTTTGGTGGCTGTTGCCCATTTTGCGCCGACGATTTTAGCATAAATGCTGTTTTTCACCTGGCAGGTACCGCCGACGATAACTCCCGGTTCATGGAGAAAAATTATACTGCCGGCAGTTATAATTTGGCTATGGAGAGCTGACTTTTCAATGAAAATGTTTCCCCGGGCTTGAATCCTGGAGTTTTCAACATATTTTGTCAGAATAGTTCCACCGCAGTAGACGCCCTTTTCCTGGCAGGCGATAATTCCGCCGCGGACAATCAGATCTTCATCAATTTCAATATGGGCACCTTCGATACTGCCTTCAACGATTAACTGTTTTGCCTTGACGCTGAAGCCGGAAAAAACAGAGCCCCTGACAATGATTTTGCCGATGAAATCAAGATTGCCGGTCTTGAAATTGACATCACCATCAATGATAAGCGTATCGCGTACCTCAATGCGATTATTCTCTACCTTGACATAGCCATTGGTGGTGCTGACAATGATTTGTGGATCATCTTCAGGAATGGTAACATTCTCCCCCAGAAGTTCACTGGGGTCTTCAACTACAAAAAATTGCCGGGTTTCGACTTCAGATGATTCTGGAAAATAATTTTCTGATAATGGCTTGATGCGGGCCAATACCTGTCGGACAACCACGTTTTCAATGAAGTGCTGTTCGTGATAATCAATCTGTTGTGAATCCTGTACGGGGTCCTGCCGGGGGTTTTGAGAATATAAAGTGACTTGGTAGCTCATGTTTAGTTGTTCCTATGTTGAGCAATTAGCTCTTAGCATTTAGCTGAGTAAAATTAAGGTTTTACGTTAATAATACACAGTATCCAACAGATGACTGTATATAGTGAAATCTCTTTAATCATTAACTC
>JAYEKE010000233.1 GCA_034660915.1 Pseudomonadota bacterium | reverse complement strand
CCTGGCCAGACAAAATAAGAGAGTAAGACTTGAGTATACAACCAAAATATGCACTGTGGAAAAGAAAATAGAAAAGTTGCAGCATACTATCAACAAGAAAGATTTTCTTATCGAACAACTGAGGAAAGAGCTGAAACAGTTGAAAAGACAGGCTGGTCATCAATGAAATATATCAGTACCAGGGGAGGAATTGAACCGGTCAACTTTGCCGATGCGGTTATGATGGGCTTGGCTACCGATGGTGGTTTGCTGCTGCCTGAAACTCTTCCCTGTTTCAGCAAAAATGATATTGAGCGGTTCCGGAACCTGACCTACCAGGAACTGGCCCTAAATATTTTTCACCCTTATGTCGGCAATGATATTTCCCCAAAAGTGCTGGAAAACCTCATCACCCAAAGCTACTCCACCTTCAATCATCCTGGTGTTGCCCCCTTGGTCAAACGGGGAGACATCTACATTCTTGAACTTTTTCACGGCCAGACTCTGGCTTTTAAGGACATAGCCCTGCAGTTTCTGGGCAACCTTTTTGCCTGGATTCTGGCTGAACGGGGAGAAATACTGAACATCCTCGGTGCTACTTCCGGGGATACCGGCAGTGCCGCTATTTACGGCGTCCGGGGCAAAGATCATATTAACATTTTCATCATTCACCCCCATGGCAAGGTCAGCCCTGTCCAGGAAAAACAAATGACCTCCGTGCTTGACCACAATGTTTTCAATATTGCCGTCAAGGGAACTTTTGATGACGGCCAGCGGATTGTCAAAGAGATTTTTGCCGACCTGGACTTTAAACAAAAATTTCATCTGGGAGCAGTAAATTCCATCAACTGGGCCCGGATTATGGCTCAGATTGTTTACTACTTTTCTGCTTATCTGCAATTGCCGGACAGCGAACAAAAAAATGTTGACATTGTGGTCCCCAGCGGAAATTTTGGTAATATCTTTGCGGGGTACCTGGCCAAAAGGATGGGTTTGCCGATCAGGAGGCTGGTACTGGCCAGTAATGAAAACAACATCTTGAACCAGTTTATTTCAACCGGTGTTTACCAGTGCACTGAAGTGCTTCCCACCTGGAGTCCATCGATGGATATCCAGCTGGCCAGTAATTTTGAACGCTACTGGTATTATCTGCATCATGGCGATCCCGAAATGGCCAGACAATCATTTGCCCAGCTCAGGGAAACCGGAACTATTTCCATCAACAGGGAACAATTGCTCCGGGTGCAGAAAGATTTTGCCACCGGATTTGCCACTAACGATGAAACCCTGAACACTATCGCTGATTTTCATCAACAGACAGGATATATTCTCGATCCCCATACCGCAGTTGGAGTCAAAGTAGCCCGGCAGTTGCGTCGTGAAGAAGGAAATAATACAGTAACATCTGTCTGTCTGGCCACCGCCCATCCGGCGAAGTTTCCTGATGCCGTGCACCAGGCTATTGGCTCCTATCCACCAGTTCCGGAATCGCTTCGGGAAATCGACCAGCGCAAATGTCGATATGAGATTTTGCCGGCGGATACGG
>JAYEKE010000232.1:11153-24231 GCA_034660915.1 Pseudomonadota bacterium | reverse complement strand
TTAGTGTGAAGAAATCTTTTTTAGTGGTTATGGTCCTGCCGGTTTTATTTTTTGGCTTGCTGTTATCTTCCTCCTGGGCCAAGCCTTCGGCTTGTGAGGACTGTCACTTAAAACTGAATCCGGGAATTGTTAAGGATTTTAATCATGGCAAGATGGCCAAGAAACTTACCTGTAAGTCGTGCCATGGCAAGACTCACATGAGTGCTGCCGACGTTGATAAGGTCAAGCTGCCAACCATCAAAACCTGCAAACGCTGCCATTCAAAACAAGCGAAACAATATATGAGTGGTAAACACGCGCTGGGCCTGCTGCCAATTACGGCTTTCCCTGATTTTGCGCATCAACAGCCACAGGCTTTTATTGCTGGGCAGAAGGGCTGTAATGGTTGTCACAACATGGGAGTTGTAGATGATAAGGCGAGGGATAATGAAGTTCGTAAGTATTACAAGTATGGGATGGACTGCCAGAATTGCCATACCCGTCATGCATTTTCAAAAGCGGAAGCCCTGCAGCCTGAGGCCTGTAACAGCTGTCACACCGGTTTTGATCATGCCCAGTGGGAAATGTGGTCTCATTCCATACATGGTGCGGCCTATAAAACCGACCGTCAGGCCCATCGTGGCCCCACCTGCCAGGATTGTCACATGGCTAAGGGTGATCACCGGGTTATGTCTGCCTGGGGTTTTCTGGCCCTGCGCTTGCCGGAAGCAGACCAGGAATGGATGGGATATCGGGTGACCATCCTGCAGGCTCTTGGCGTGCTCGATAAAGACGGAAAACCGACTCCGAGGCTTGAGGTGGTTAAGGCTGCCAATATGGTAAGGCTGGATAAGGAAAGTTGGGACAAAGAACGGGCGCAGATGGAAGCAATATGTCAGCAATGTCATTCAGCTAACTTTGCCAAAGAGAATTTGAAAAATGCCGATTTGATGATTAAAGCGTCGGATAAGATTTTTGCAGAAGCGATCAATATTGTTGCCGACCTCTACCGGGATGAAACTATCAAGCAGGAAACC
Organism: Pseudomonadota bacterium; assembly: GCA_034660915.1. Taxonomy (NCBI): domain Bacteria; kingdom Pseudomonadati; phylum Pseudomonadota; species Pseudomonadota bacterium. The sequence continues at coordinate 23,215 of JAYEKE010000232.1, read as the reverse complement.
AATCAGGCAACTTTCCCCTATCCTGATCTGCTGACCTTCTATGAAGTAAGGACTCCGATTGAGGAAAGTCTTTATGAAATATTCATGGATTTCCGCATGAAAACCTACCAGGCGGCCTTTCATCAAATGCCGGATTATACTACTTGGTACGGTTATGCCAAGATGAAAGAAACGCTGGTTGAGATGAAGGGAATGGCCAGCCAGATGAGGTTGAACGCGAAAAAACAGTAACCTGCAGCTGACGAAAAAATGAACACTTGATTCCTGCGGTGTGGTCCATTGTATCGGGTGGTCACGCTGCAGGAATTTTGCTGTCAGACTTGACTGTTTGTGGTGCTTCAGCTTTTTTCCTCTTATCAGCGGTTATAATTTCTGCTGTTTTTCAGCCAAAAACAGTAGCTTCTGGTTTCAAACAACCAGCTTTGGCGGTTTGTCAATGGTTTTTTCTGGAAAGGTTATGCGGATGCCTCTTCTTGTATTTGTTTTTCTGGTTTTTGTGTATGGTCTGATTTTGGTGCATTTCTATTTTGAACAGCGGAAGATGCTCTATTGTCCTGAAGGGAATATTCCCGCGGCAGAAGATCTTCGCGCTCATGGACTGCGTTTATGGCCGGCGGAAGACGGTCAGGAATTCGTGGGGTTATTGGGTGGCTGTGTTTCAGGTGATTGCCGTGGAACGGTTATCATCTTTCACGGTAATGCCGGTACCGCACTGGATCGTTATTATTATTTGTTGCCACTTAAAGTCCTGGGTTACCGGGTTCTGCTGGCTGAATATCCCGGTTATGGCGGTCGGCCGGGGAAGCCCAGTGAGGAAACATATGTTGTCGATGCCAGGAAAATAATAGCCAGGGTTCATGCCGAATTTCCCGGACCACTTTATCTGTGGGGTGAATCACTGGGTTGTGGGATTGTGGCAGCCGTTGCGGCTGAATCGAGAGCTGATGGGGTGGTGATGCTGACTCCCTGGGATTCACTGGCAACTGTGGCCAAGTCCTACTACTGGTATTTGCCGGTCCGCTGGCTGCTCCGGGATCGCTATGATAATCTGCGTAATCTTTTATCGTTTAACTGGCCGGTAGCTGTCCTGGTAGCTGAAAAGGATAAAACGATTCCCAAACGATTTGGCCTGCATCTTCATGCACAATTGCCGGAGCCAAAAAAACTATGGTTTTTTGCCGGTGCCGGACATTCAGATTGGCCTTCCAGCCCGGAAGAAAAATGGTGGGCTGAGGTTATGGACTTTCTGGTTTCTCATTAACTTGAGGCTACCTTGAAAAACGGCCTTTTTGCTCGATTACGGCGTTAGACCCACATTATAATCCTCAAAATATGAAATATATTCCTGCGGTTATAATTTTTGCCTGCCTTGTACTCAAACAAAAATTCTAATTTTTCAAGACAGCCTTGATGGTGTATCCAGTCCGGCGGCTATTTCCCGCTGTAAATCTTCAACCACCTGCAGAGGATCAGCAGCCCGTTTGATGGGTCGTCCTACCACCACATAATCAGCCCCACTCTGAATGGCCTGTCTGGCAGTGGTAATCCGCTTCTGGTCATCCTGCTCGATTTCTCGGTTGATTCCAGGCCTGATTCCCGGGGTGACCACCAGAAAATTATTACCCAGCTGGCCGCGCAGCCGCCCGGCTTCAAGCCCTGAGGAAACAATCCCGTCACAGCCCAATTCCAGGGCTTTTTTCGCCCGGTAATAAACCAGCTCTTCAATGGAACCCGTAAGGCCCATCTGTCGTAGATCATCCTCACAGAAGCTGGTCAGCACGGTTACCCCGAGGATTTTGATGTCCCGTCGGCCCTCTACTGCGGCTTCAATAATTGCGTCATTGCCATGGACGGTGGCGAAGGTGACGCCCCGGTCATTTAACTGCCGGACCGCCAGCTTGACGGTTTCGGGAACGTCAAAAAATTTCAGGTCGAGCATGACTTTGTGACCGCGCTGGGTTATCCACTCCACCATCGGGAAGCCGCCGGCAAGAAACAGCTGCAGCCCCACTTTGTAAAAATTGACCTGGCTTTCCAGCTTTTCTACCCAGGTTTTGGCATCGTCGGCCGTGGGAACATCCAGGGCGAATATGAGGCGATCAGTCAGGGGGATATTTTTGCTGTTCATGGGCTGCCTTTCAGTAATGATGATCAGGTTTTAACCATAGCGGCTAAGCTGTATAATGAACCCCTTGTCTTTGTCAATAAATATTGCTTTCTTTTTGTCTGTTGTTGCGTTACGTTAACGGCCGACAAGACAGTGTGATCCACTAAGGGTTCTCTCAAAAATAAGTTCGCAGAATTGGCGCTCAGATTTGGGTTTGATTTGTGCGATCCGATTGAGCAAAGCCGCAGGAATAGTGAGCTATTTTGAGGACTTTGTGATTGAGGATCGTGCAAAGACAGCCTGAAGATGAGATGCCAAAATGTGAAGTTATTTTTGAGAGGGCCCTAAGATTGTCAGGAAAGAATATCTATTATGGTATTTGTTAAAATTCTCCTGCCTATATTTCTGATTATTGCCTTTGGGGTCCTGTTTGAAAAACTCAAGCGACCCGACTTTAAATCCATTTCAGATCTTACCCTGTATTTTTTTACTCCCTGCCTGATTTTTTCCGGTTTGATTAAAGGGCATGAGCAGCTCAGCAGTTTTTTGCCCCGAGCCATCGTTTTTATGTTGTTGATGACGTTGTTTTTTTGGGGGGTATCTGCTGTCTTTGGACGATTACTAGGTCTGGATGCCCGGAAAACCAGTGCTTTTTCCCTGTCGACCATCATGATGAATACCGGCAATTATGGTCTTCCTCTGGTACTTTTCGCTTTTGGTAAAGAAGGCCTGGCTTACGGAGTTATTATTCTGGTTCTTTTTACTTTTCCTCTGGGAACTCTGGCTATTTATATTGCTTCCCGTGGGCAGGCCTCAATCAGGGAGTCCTTGCTGGAAATTTTTAAAATACCATTGTTTCATGCCGTTGTCCTGGCCTCTATTTGGCGATATTTTCAACTGCCGATGCCTTCCGTACTCCTGAAATCTATTGATCTGGTGGGCCAGGCGGCTGTCCCGGGGCTTCTAATGCTTCTGGGGATGCAACTCTCCAGGACCAGTATTCGTGTTGGCACACTGCTGCCGGTTTTAAGCAGCAGCGGATTGCGCTTAATCCTTTCACCCCTGATTGCTATCGTGTTGTGCAGTATGCTTGGTATTCATGGTTTGCCGCGCAATGTTCTTATTCTTCAGACCAGTACCCCTTCTGCCATCATCCCTTTGCTCTACGCCATCAATTATGATACCCATCCTGAGATGGTGGCGGCGACTATTTTTGTTTCCACCCTGCTCAGCGGTGTTACCCTTACCCTGGTGCTTATCTATCTGGGTGTTGGCTGAAAACATCAGTTCTCAACTTTCTGATTTGCATTGCCAAAGATATATTACCGGATGTTCGGGCTTGGCTCATAGCGGTATTGACCGCCGAACGAATCACCACGATGGTGATTCGCGGCGGACGCCCGGGGACATTGCTTTAGCGGTGTCCCCACAACCGGCCATGGACGGCCGGAGAGAATGAGTGAGAGGCATGTCGGAACATCCCTCCAAGATTTATTTCAGCTGTTTTTAGAACAACTCAGAAAGTTGAGCTCAGTTGCTGCATGGTTTTAGCCTGCTGGCGGGTATTTCCTAGAACAATATTTTATGTTTATCAAAAAAACCGTGCTTCAGGCGCGGTTTTTTTGGTTTTTACCCTTGACAAAAGGAGATGATGAAGGTATCTAGTGGGGATAAGTGGTTAAAAGTGGGTGATTTTCGTATTAGCAGGGTTCCGGTGGGAGAATTTAGTGTTTCGTGGTCGTTACGAATACTCTATTGATGCCAAAGGGCGGTTGAATATTCCGTCTAAAGTGAGGGAACTGCTGGTGCAGGAATATACCCCTTCATTAATGGTTACCAATGGTTTTGATGGCTGTCTGGATTGTTTTCCCTATCCCGAATGGACCTGCCTGGAAGATAAGGTTTCCCACCTGCCGCAAAATAAAAAAGAAGTGAAAAACTTCCACCGGTTTTATCTTTCAGCTGCGGTTGAATGTTCTCTGGACAAGCAGGGCCGGATTCTGGTTCCGCCCTCTTTGCGAAGTTATGCCCAATTAGAAAAAGAAGTAGTTATTGTCTGTGCAGTAAAAAAGATTGAAATCTGGAGTAAAGAGCGTTGGGAGGTCGAATTGACGGATACGCTTGGAGCTGCGGGGGAAATCAGCGCGGCAATGGCTGAATTCGGCATATGACCGATGCCGGCGGAAATGAATCATGTACCGGTTCTGCTCACTGAAACCCTGAAATATCTTAATGTTTCACGTTTCAGGGAGCAGGACGGTGTTTTTGTCGACGCGACCTTTGGTGGTGGTGGACACAGTATGGCGATCCTGGATCATACCGGTCAAGGTCTAAAGCTTATTGCCATTGATCGGGATCGGGCTGCAAGTCAGAGAGCCGTTTCATTGCGGCAACAATATGGTGAGCGTTTTTCACTCCTTCAGGGTAATTTTGCCGATCTTTCCCAGTTGCTAAGTGAGATTCAGGTCAAGGGAATTGATGCCTTGTTACTGGATCTCGGACTTTCTTCCTATCAGTTGAGCAATGCACCACGAGGATTCAGTTTTCAGCTTGATGGTCCATTGGATATGCGGATGGACCAAGGACAGGAATCTTCCGCGGCTGCTATCATCCGTACCGGTACCGTTGATCAGTTGCGGGATATCTTCAGGCGATTTGGTGAAGAACCGTATGCCGGATCCATTGCCAGAGCCATTGTCGCTGCCCGATCTCAAAAGCCCATAACCACGACCAGGGAACTGGCCGACTTGATTTTGTCATTGACACCGCCGGCAAAAAGTCACCGTCGGCTGCATCCGGCTACCCGGGTGTTTCAGGCTTTGAGAATTGCCGTCAATGAAGAACTGCAGGCGTTGATTGCGGTTCTTGAAGCCGGGCTTAGCTGTTTAAACAAGGGCGGACGTCTGGTGGCTATCTCTTATCATTCACTTGAAGACCGGATTGTCAAAAGGATGTTCAGGCAATGGTCAGCTTCCTGTAGCTGTCCTCCAGATTTCCCCGTGTGTACATGTGGTAAAGTTCCTCAGGTTCATCGGTTGACCGGAAAAGTGGTGGTTCCGCAAGTGGACGAAATTGAGCGTAATCCGCGCAGCCGCAGTGCCAAGTTGAGAGCGGTGGAACGATTATGAAAAAACCAGTTGCCGGGGAGCTGCGGTGGAAGTTGCTTAATGGTGGATTGCTGTTGCTGATGGTCGGTTCAATTTTTGTTTATGCCTGGGTGCACTATCAGGTTGTGGAGCATGGCTATCGACTGGTGAAAGTCCGTCATCAGGAAAAAATAGTCCAAGAGAAGCATAAAAGATTAATTATGGAAATTGCCACCCTGAAGCAGCACGATCGTTTGGAAAAGATTGGTCGCCGTAAATTTGGTCTTCAATATCCTAAGCTGGGGCAGAAAATCCTGCTGAGATGAAACGTTATCGAAAAAAAGATCTCCAGCGATTTGAACGCTGGAAAATTATGGTTCTGGCGTTGGTTATGGTTTGCGGCGCTGCCGGCTTAGTGTCGCGGGCTTATTATCTTCAGATTGTCAGACATGATTTTTTTTATACCAAGTCGCTGCAGCAGAGCCGGCAGGCAGTTGAAATTCGGCCTGAACGGGGTGAGATTCTGGATTCCCGGGGCAATAAACTGGCGATCAGCCTGGAGGGCGAATCTGTTTATGTTCAGCCGCACAAAATTGTCAGTAAAAATAAGGCGGCCCGCAAACTGGCTCGTATCCTGCCTTTTTCAAACCGGCAGATATATCGTAAGCTGGCCGGTAAAAAAAGCTTTGTCTGGATTGCCCGTGATGTATTGCCCGGTCAGGCGGAAAAAATAAAAAAACTGCACCTTAAAGGAGTGGGCTTTGTCAAGGAAAGTCGAAGATTTTATCCCAACCGTGAGCTGGCCGGGCAACTCCTGGGGTTTGTCGGGGTGGACAGTAAAGGGCTGGAAGGGATTGAATATTGTTACGATCGTTATCTGCAGGGGAAAAAAAATGTTGTTTTTCTTGAACGGGATGCCAAAAGTGGGGTTTTGGACCCCGATGATTTAGGCTCTGTTGCAGGGAGCAGAGGGAAAACGGTAAGCTTAACTATTGATCGGACTATCCAGCATACGGTCGAGCATGAGCTGGCCCGGGCAGTTGCCGGATCCGGGGCTAAACGGGGTTTGGCCATGGTTGTGGATGTGGAAAGCGGTGCTGTCCTGGCGATGTCCCAGTATCCTTTCTTTAACCCCAATTCATTTACCAGTTCAAAGCCATCTATCTGGCGGAACCGGGCAGTGGTTGATATGATTGAGCCGGGATCAACCTTTAAAGTTTTTACCGTAGCCGCAGCCCTGGATCAAGGGGTCATAACTCCTGATAGCAGTTTTGATTGCGAACAGGGTAAGTACCGGATTGGGGGCAGGACTATTCATGATACCCATAAACATGGGAAATTGAATGCTAGTGAGATTGTAAAACTTTCCAGTAATATTGGTTGCTCGAAAATAGCAGCCCGACTGGGGAAACAGGAACTCTATAAGTTTTTGAGCCGTTGCGGTTTTGGCTCCCAGACCGGGATTGATTTTCCGGGGGAAAAAGAGGGGATACTGCGGGATTGGCACCGCTGGCGGGATGTTGATCTGAGTAACATTTCCTTTGGTCAGGGGGTGGGGGTTACCCCGGTGCAGTTGATGATGGCCTACGCGGCTTTTGCCAACGGTGGCTATCTGGTGAAACCGTACCTGGTGAAACAGGTGGTCAATGAGAACGGCTGGAAAGTGTATGAACATCACCCTGCCAGTGAACGGCGTCGGGCTTTTTCTCCCAAGGTTGCCAGACAGGTTTCGGCCATGCTGGAAAAGGTGGTGGATGATGATGGTACGGCCCCAAAGGCACGTATTCCCGGATACCGGGTGGCAGGGAAAACCGGCACTTCGCAGAAATATGACCAGAAGCAGAAAAAATATTCCCGTAAAAATTACCTGGCCTCTTTTATTGGTTTTATTCCAGCGCCTGAAAGCTATGGTAAATTGCTGGTGTATGTGCTGCTTGATGAGCCCCGGACCAGTATTTATGGGGGGATGGTCGCGGCTCCGGCTTTCAGCCGTATTGGTCAGCGTCTGCTGGCATATTTAAACGTGGAGCCGAGCAGTCGGGTGATGCTGGCTGCCCTGCCTGCCGTCAGGCACGGCGGGAAGTCAGAAAAGACTGCCAAACGGGAGGTTGAAATATCCGCTTCAATAGCTTCCATAGGTGCCAAAAAAAGCGCATTAGCTACAAATACCGGCATAATGCCGGATTTTTCCGGACGTTCTGTACGTGATGTTCTGGCATATTTTGGTACCTTGCCCGGTTCACTTGCTATCCATGGCAGTGGGAAAATAATGAAACAAAAACCCCTGCCAGGTAAACGTATTGTCGCTGGGGTTGGGATGGAGTTTGTCTTACAGACTGAAAACTGACAGTCTTATTACTTATAATCTCAACTTTCTGACTTGTAATGCCAGAGACATATTGACAGGTTGTTCGGGCTTGGTTCACAGCGGTATTGGCCGCCTGGGTGGGAACAGTTTTTAAAACTGTCCCCCATTGTGATTCGCGGCGGACGCCTCACAAGCCGGCCTGTCTGCGTGCGGCACGCACAGGCAGGCCATGGACGGCCGGCGAGAATGAGCGAGAGCCATGCCGGAACAGTCGGAGATATTGCGTTAGAACACCAATAAGCCCAGTTGTTTATAACAACTCAGAAAGTTGAGTTTTAATGAAAGAATAAATAATGATTGATCAGCGACCGCCAATTTTCCTGAATCAGCTGCTCGATGGAAATTACATTATTTCCCGATCCGGGGATGAGGATTTGTTGATTACCGGGGTGACATCTGATTCAAGGCAGGTGCTCAGCGGCAACCTGTTTGTGGCGGTTTCGGGAACTATTACAGATGGCCATCACTTTATTGATGAAGCCTGGCAGCGGGGTGCATCCGTGGTTGTTCTTGACAATCGCGACATGTTTGAACGGTATAAGACATCTCTGGCTGCAGATCAAATTCTTTGCCTGGTACAAAACAGTCATCGTACTTTGGCGCAACTGGCTGCCTGCTGGTATGGTGATCCGGCCCAATCCATGGTCATGATTGGGGTAACCGGCACCAATGGTAAAACAACCATTTCATATCTGTTGGAGCATCTTTTGTCGCATGCCGGTTATCGTGTTGGCGTTATAAGTACGGTTAATTATCGTTTTGCCGGTATCCAGCAGCCGGCAGCTCATACTACTCCGGGACCTGAAGAATTACATGCTTTACTGCGCCGAATGGTGGACGCCGGGGCGGACTGCTGCGTGATGGAAGTATCATCCCATGCTCTGGTTCAGGAACGGGTAGCTGCAATACATTTTTCCACGGTGGTTTTTACCAATCTGAGCCATGAACATCTGGATTATCACCAGGAGATGGAATCCTATTTTCAAGCCAAAAAACTGCTTTTTACCGGTTTGAATACTGATGTTTTCAAAGTAATAAATGGTGATAATATCTGGGGCAGACGTCTGCTGGAAGAAGTAAAATTTCCTAAGCTTTCCTATGGCCTACAACAAGGAATCGAATTCAGGGCTGGAAAGCTGGAATTTTCTTCCGGCGGCACCACTTTTATGATTGAGGCGGAAGGGAATACCTGGGAGTGTCATTCACCCCTGATCGGAAGGTATAATGTTGCCAATGTTCTGGCAGCCCTGACTGTTGTCCGGCATCTGGATAGCGAGATGAAGCATATGCTTACGGCAATTACACATTTTCAACAAGTCCCCGGTCGTTTGCAGCGGGTGACTAATCAGCGGGAAATGCATATTTTTGTTGATTATGCCCATACCCCTGATGCGCTGGAAAAGGTTTTGGGAGCATTGAAAGAATGTGCTGTAGCCGGCCGTCTGTTGATCCTGTTTGGCTGTGGTGGTGATCGGGATCGGCAAAAGAGACCTGAAATGGGCCGGATTGCTCAAGGTTACAGTGATTTGGTAGTGGTAACCAGTGATAACCCCAGGCATGAAGATCCTGAGCAGATTATCGCTGATATTCTTGCTGGCATGACCAGGTCCCCAGCCGTGATGGTGGAAAAGGATCGTCGCCGGGCCATTGCCAGGATTATTGCTGCCGGCCGGCCTGGAGATCTGATTCTGCTGGCTGGTAAGGGGCATGAAACATATCAGCAGATAGGTGATGAAAAATTTCCTTTTGATGATGTTCAGGTAGCTAAGGAGATGCTGGCCGCATGAGTGTAGTCCCGGTACCGGAAATTATTTTGACCTGTTCTCAGGTGAGCCAGGCAATTGGCGGGTGTTACCAAATCCCTGCTGGCGGGGAAGTCGTGATTTCCGGGATCTGCACTGATAGTCGGCTAACAAAGCCCGGGCATCTGCTCTTCTGTCTGCAGGGGGAGAACTTTGATGGTCATGATTTCATCCCCCAGGCTATAAAGGCCGGTGCGGTTGCGGTGGTGGTTACGGAGTCGTCGGTGAATCTGCAGTTATTGATCAGTAGCTATCCAAACGTATGCTTCTTTCCGGTTGTAGATACGTTGCGGGCCCTTGGTGATCTAGCCGCCTGGTGGTTGAAACAGTTGAACCCCAGGGTTATTGCGGTTACCGGCTCGAACGGCAAAACAACCACCAGGGAAATGATCAGTAGTGTGTTATCCCGAAAATGGGAAGTCCATTGTAATCGGGGCAATCTAAATAACCTTATCGGGGTGCCGTTGACCATCTTCGAGGTTAAAGTACATCATCAGATTGTGGTGTTGGAAATGGGGATGAATTGCCCGGGGGAGCTTGCCCGCCTGGCTGAAATCAGCCGCCCTCATGTGGTTATCCTGACTAATGTGGCTGCGGCTCACCTTGAGGGCCTTGGTTCTCTTGATGAAGTAGTTCGGGCCAAGAGCGAAATCTTTTCAGGCCTTCGGGACCAAGGATATATTATCTATAATGCCGATGATCGCCGGCTGGCTGAACTGGTGTCCCGGGCAGTTGAACGTAATCAGACCTGGGAACTGGTGCCGGTATCCCTGGATTCCGGGAGTGATAGTGAGCTCCGAGTCGATAATATTGTTACCGTTGCCGATGGCATGCGTTTTGTCCTGAAAACTGTGGGGACACCGCTAAAGCAATGTCCCCGGGTGCCGGTAGCTTTGCCGTTGTGGGGTCGACATAACGTGATGAACGCCCTGCTGGCGGCCACGGTTGGCTGGCGGGAGGGCCTTTCCCTGGAAGAAATAAGCTATGGGCTTTATAATGTATCATTACCGGCCGGTCGTTTGTCAGCCCATGTTCTGGCATCTGGTCGGGTAGTGATTGATGACAGTTACAATGCCAATCCTGCCTCAATGGTGGCTTCCCTTCACACTTTGAACGAGATTTGCGCGGGCCGCTATCGCGTCGCTATCCTGGGTGATATGTTTGAACTGGGCGAAGCGAGCGAACGGCTCCATGTCGAGGTTGGCACCGCTGTCGCCCTGATCAAACCGGATTTGTTGATAACCTATGGTTCACGTTCCCGGGTGCTGGCCAGCTCTTCGGTTTCCGGAGGAATGCCGGAAACTGCCGTCATATCATTTATTCCCGGTGAGGAAGATGAACTGCTGCATGACCTCCATGAGCGGCTTGTTGCTGAACACGTTATTCTGGTGAAAGGCTCACGGGGGATGGGGATGGAGAAACTGGTGGAGCGCCTGATAGAGGCTAAAGGCTAAAGGTTGAAGGTTAAAGGTGTAAGGCTAAAGGTAAAAGGTGTGATGAAGAAAGATCCGTTTACTGGTCAGGTCAGTGGCTACGCCGGCAAGGAGGAAAAAATGGGTGATGCAGAGGTGAACTCATGATCTATCATCTTCTTTATCCTTTGCATCATTTCTGGTCCATCTTTAACGTTTTTAAATATATTTCTTTTCGCACCATTTATGCCAGCCTGACCGCCGTTTTTCTGGTTTTCTATCTGGGCCCCAAAATCATCAGCTGGTTGCGGAAACTGTACATTGGTCAGGTGGTTCGTGAAGATGGTCCTAAATCGCACTTAAAGAAAGCCGGAACGCCGACCATGGGCGGGGTGCTGATTCTGTTTTCAGCGGCAGTTTCCACCTTGTTGTGGGGAAATCTGGCCAATCCTTATATTTGGCTGGTCCTGCTGGTGGCCATGGCCTTTGGCTTGATTGGCTTTGTCGATGATTACCGGAAAATGGTCCATAAAAATGCCAAGGGTTTATCGGCCAGGAAGAAACTTGGTTTACAGATCCTAGTAGCCGGGATTTTTAGTACCTTTCTTTACCTGCTGCCATCCTATCCTTCTACTTTGATGCTGCCATTTTTTAAGCGGTTGGCTCCCGATCTGGGCTGCTGGTATATCCCTTTTGCGATCCTGGTGGTAGTCGGAACTTCCAATGCGGTAAATTTGACCGATGGCCTGGATGGACTGGCAACCGGACCATCGATTATTGCTTTTAGTGTTTATTTAATATTTGTCTACCTTGCCGGTCATCGCTTGATGTCCAATTATCTGCAGATCATCTATCTCCCGGGGGTTGGGGAATTGTCTATTTTTTGCGGGGCTATGGTGGGCTCTTTACTTGGGTTCCTATGGTTTAACACCTATCCGGCTGAGATTTTTATGGGTGATGTAGGCTCTTTATCGCTGGGCAGTTGCTTAGGCGCGATAGCAGTGATGACGAAACAGGAGATAGTGCTGTTACTGGTGGGCGGGATCTTTGTTCTTGAGACCCTTTCGGTGATCATCCAGGTACTTTCCTTCAAGCTGATCGGCAAACGGGTTTTTCGCATGGCCCCGTTACATCATCATTTTGAATTAAAAGGCTGGGCGGAACCAAAAGTGATCGTCAGGTTCTGGATTATTTCCATCATGTTATCCTTATTGGCATTGAGTACCCTGAAGCTGCGCTAAAATTTTAAAGGCTAAAGGCTAAAGGCTAAAGGCTAAAGGCTAAAGG
>JAYEKE010000232.1:3369-11053 GCA_034660915.1 Pseudomonadota bacterium | reverse complement strand
TAAAGGCTAAAGGCTAAAGGCTAAAGGCTAAAGGCTAAAGGTTTAAGGTTATCAAGATTCAAGATTATCATATTGAATCTCAAGCTCCCCCCGAATCTTGAATCTTGGGTTAAAGGGTACACGGGATCGGGGACAGTACTTTAGTGCTGTCCCCATGCGAAGCAGGGCGAAGCAAAAGTGCAAATCTGTCCCGTGAGAGGGCGAAGCGAATACCAGTGGTTGACCAGGTGATAGATGTGGCCATGAACATGCATGCTGAGCCGAAAAAAAATGAATTGCAGGGCAAACATGTCCTGGTCGTCGGACTGGGTGTCAGCGGGGTTGCGGTTGCCAGGTTTCTCTGCCGTCAAGGGGCTTTGGTCTCGGTTTCAGATAGCCGTTCGGCAAAGGAACTGGCTGATGCTGTTTCGCAGTTAGAACTGCTGCCGTTAAGCGAATTGGAAACCGGCGGCCACACACTATCCTTGTTTCTCAAGCAGGATATGATTGTTGCCAGCCCTGGAGTACCCTTTTCCCTTGAGGTGTTGGAACAGGCCAGAGCCAGAGATATTCCGGTTATCGGTGAGATTGAGCTTGCCAGCCGGTTTATGCAGGTTCCCTTGATCGGTCTGACTGGAACCAATGGTAAAACGACCACAGTTACGTTGTTAGGTGAGATTTTCAAGGCTGCCGGTCGCAAAGCTTTCGTGGGCGGGAATATTGGCACCCCGGCTGTCGATATGCTTCTTCCTGATGCTGGCTGGGAATTGGGAATCCTGGAGTTGAGCAGTTTTCAGCTGGAAGGGATGGTGGACTTTCGACCTCGGGTGGCGGTTATACTCAATGTAACTCCTGATCATCAGGATCGATATGCCGATGAAGATGCCTATCTGGCGGCAAAAATGAGCATAATGAAGAATCAGCAACGCGCAGACTATCTGTTGCTGAACATTGATGATGAACAGCTCGAAATTCAGTACCGGAAATTGGAAGAACGCTGGTTGAATGGGGAGCAGATATCGCGACCGTTGCCTTTCAGTTGTCGAACTACCCTGGACCTTGGTGGAAATTTTTTTGACCAATGGATCAGTTACCACTTGCCTGGTGAAGGTGGCAAAGTGATTTCCGCTAAAATTACCGTACCATCCTTAAAGGTTGTGGGCGAGCATAATCGCAGCAATGTGCTGGCAGCTTTTATGGTTGGATTGATTTATGGGCTGGAGCCCGAGGTAATGATTTCGGCTTTGGCTTCATTCGGCGGTTTAGTGCATCGGCTGGAATATGTTTTCCGGGTGGCGGGGATAGATTATGTCAATGATTCAAAAGCCACAAATATTGACGCGGTGGCTAAAGCCATTGTCAGTTTTGAGCAGCCGGTTGTCCTTTTGCTGGGCGGCCGGGATAAAGGGGCAAGATTTGCTGAGCTGGAGAATATTTTGGGCGGTCGGGTCAGAGAGATTATTCCTTTTGGCGAAGCAGCGGAACTGATTGCTCGTCAATTGCCTCATTTTTGCGCCGGAGTGAAAGCGGCAAATCTCCAGGAAGCCGTAGTGGCCGGATCCCGCTTAGCACATCCCGGTGATGTGGTATTGCTATCTCCTGGATGTGCCAGTTTTGATGAATTTAGCAATTATAAACAGCGCGGCAAGGCGTTTATCCGCATGGTCCATAAGCTTGAAGGTCAGGATTAGATGAAACGCAAGGAAATCATTCTTTTGCTGGTGGTGCTCTGCCTGATTGTGCTTGGTGCTTTGATGATTTTCAGTTCCAGTGCGGTGCTGGCCAAAAATAAGTATGGTTACAGCTATTATTTCCTTTCCCGCCAGTTGATTTTTCTGGGATTGGGCTGTGTCGCCATGGCCGTCTGCCGGCGGATAGATTATCATTGGTGGGCCAAATTATGTGCGCCCCTGCTCTTTATCAATCTGCTTTTGCTGGTTCTGGTCCTGGTTCCCGGGTTTGGTCGTCAGGCGGGTGGGGCAAGCCGCTGGTTGCAAACCCCGTTTTTTACGGTTCAACCAGGGGAATTGTGTAAACTGGTTATGGTTATTTATATCGGTTCCTACCTGGCTAACTCTGAAAATGAATTACGGAATTTCACCCGGGGGCTGTTGCCGCCTCTGCTTATTTTGATGCTCTTTGTCGGTCTGCTGATGATGGAGCCGGATTTTGGTACTTCGGCTCTGCTTCTATTGCTGGTGGTTATGTTGTCCTGGGTTGGCGGGGCCAGATTGATACATCTGTTTTCCTTGGGTCTGTTGCTATTGCCGGGAATTGTCCTGACAGTGTATCGATCTCCCTACCGTCTGAAAAGAATTATGTCCTTCCTTGACCCGTGGAAAGATCCGCTGGGAAGTGGCTTTCAGGTAATTCAATCCATGATGGCTTTAGGGGTCGGGGGTGTTAACGGAGTCGGCTTGGGAGATGGCAAGCAGAAGCTTTTTTTCCTCCCCGAGCCCCATACGGATTTTATTGTTGCCACCATCGGCGAAGAAATGGGGTTTTTGGGGATTTGTTTTCTGATCCTGGGCATCCTGGTTTTGCTGGTGACCGGTGTTCGGATTGCCTTGGCCAGTCGTGATCGGTTCGGAATGCTGTTGGCGGTGGGACTGACTTTCCTGGTTGTGGTGCAGATGCTGGTCAATATGGGGGTTGCCATGGGGGTTTTGCCCACCAAAGGATTGACCTATCCCTTTTTAAGCTATGGGGGAACATCATTGTTAATCAGTTTTACGGCGATGGGTATTCTGATGAATGTCTGCCGTCAGGAGGAAGCCGCTGTTAGTCGGCGACCATCCCGGGGATATTAAACTATGCCAGAGCCAAAAATGATCATGTTTGCCGGCGGTGGCACCGGCGGCCATTTGTTTCCCGGTATATCCCTGGCCCAGGAATTTAACCGGCGTTTTCCCGACTTGGACATAGTCTTTGCCGGAACCAGAAAAGGACTGGAGGTCCGGGTTATACCGCCACTGGGTTATCGCCTGGTTTTTATTAAAATAGGCGGGTTGGTTGGCAAAGGCTGGCGGCAGCGGTTAAAGGTGATCGGATCATTGCCTAGGGCGCTGATTCAGGCCCTGGTGCTTCTGGTCCGTTATCAACCGGATCTGGTGGTGGGATTGGGAGGCTATGCCAGTGCCCCGGTACTGGTGGCTGCCAGAATGGCTGGTATTCCTCTGGTTATCCAAGAACAAAATGCTTTCCCCGGGCTTGTAAACCGGTGTCTTGCTCCTTTTGCGGCAGCAATTTTTATTGCTTTTGATAAGGCGGGGAAAAAACTGCATAACCGGAAGATAGTCAATACCGGCAACCCGGTACGAGCTGATTTTATCCGGCCGATTGAATCTTCGGCTGGGAATCCGGATGCTTTTGTTATTTTGGTGATCGGCGGCAGCTTAGGCGCCCATTCTCTTAATGAGACAGTGCCCTCCGCGCTGGCGAGACTGAAGGAATCAGGGATTCCGATCAGGGTTATTCATCAGACCGGCAGTAGAGAACTTGAGCGGGTCCGAGAAGCTTATCAAACCAGTGGAATCCAGGCGGAAGTGGCAGATTTTTTTGCGGATGTGGGAAGAAAGTATGCGCAAGCTGATCTGGTTATCTGTCGGGCCGGAGCTTTGACCTTGGCTGAACTGGCCCTGGTGGGCCGGCCGGCAGTTTTGATTCCCTATCCCCATGCTGCCCATGATCATCAGCAGTTAAATGCCCAGGTTTTTGTCGAAAAAGGGGCAGCCCTGATGCTCAAGGATCAGGCATTGAATGAAGAGGAACTGGCGGCCATGTTGACTGTCTTGTATAAGGATTCCGATCGTCGCCGGCAGATGGCGATGGCGGCCGCCAGCCTGGGTCGTGCCCGGGCAGCTGTTCAGATTGTCGATACCTGCCTGCAGGTTATGGCTTTTTCCACCGTTGAGGATTTGAAAGATGAAAATGCGTCATAAGGTAAAACGTATTCATTTTGTCGGCATTGGTGGCAGCGGCATGAGCGGCATTGCTGAGGTATTACTGAATCTTGGTTATCAGGTTTCAGGTTCTGATTTGCAGCAAACGTCAGTAACTGAAAGGCTGGAGGAACTGGGGGCGAAAATTTATCCCGGTCATTCACGGCAGCATGTGGGAGATGTCGAAGTTGTTGTGCGTTCTACTGCCGTCAAGGATGAAAATCCCGAGGTGGTTGAGGCCCTGGAGCGTTATATTCCGGTCATCCCCCGGGCAGAGATGCTGGCCGAACTGATGCGGCTGAAATATGGGGTAGCGGTGGCCGGTACCCATGGGAAAACCACAACCACCTCGATGATTGCCACCATGTTGGCTGATACGGATATTGATCCCACCATTGTTATTGGCGGTCGCCTGAACAGTCTGAAAAGCAGTGCCAGGCTGGGACAGGGTGAAATCATGGTGGCGGAAGCAGATGAAAGTGATGGTTCTTTTCTTTATCTTTCTCCTATTATTGCCATGATTACTAATATTGACCGGGAGCATCTGGACCATTATCAGGGGGGAGTAGCGGAAATTGAAGATACCTTTGTTACTTTCGCTAACAAGGTGCCGTTTTACGGGCTGGTTATTGTCTGCCTTGATGACCCCAGGGTGCAGGAAATTATACCCCGAATCAGTCGTCGCCTTTGTACTTATGGTTTTAATCCCCAGGCTGACCTCCAGGCAACAAAGGTGCAGATAAACGGGATGAACAGTTCTTTCACTGTGGTTGCAGGAGAGCGGGTATTGGGGGAAGTCAGCATCGGTCTGCCTGGCCGTCATTATATCCAGAATGCCCTGGCAGCCATTGCTGCCGGCTTTGAAATTGGCCTTGATTTTGAGCTGATTCAACGTAATTTAAAGCGGTACAGTGGGGTACAACGGCGGCTGCAGATCTTGGGAGAATTCCAGGGGGTGACGGTTATTGATGATTATGGTCATCATCCTACCGAAATCATAGCCACTTTGAGGGCATTGCGGCAGGCTTTCCCGGACCGTAAACTGGTGGTGGCGTTTCAACCGCACCGATTTAGCCGAACCAAATACCTTTTTACCGATTTTCTGGTTGCTTTTAATGAAGCGGATGAATTGCTGGTGACCACGATTTATCCGGCAGGGGAAGCTCCCATCGCCGGAATTACCGCTGAGAACCTGGCGGCAGAGATCAAACATCACGGGCATAAAAATGTCCAGTATTATGCTGATCAGGTAACCATGGTCAGTTACCTGCGGAACAATCTCCAGGGGAATCAGCTGTTGGTAACCCTGGGAGCCGGAGATATTAATAAAGTGGCTCATAGCCTGTTGGCTTTTTAGAAAGGTTCAAGGTTTAAGGCTCAAGGTTTAAGGTGTTTCCCTGTACCGTATACACCGTAAACCGTAAACCGTAAACCGTACACCACATACACTGAGTATCGTATTCACGCTTTAAAAAGAAACTTTCTTTTTGGGCATCTTAAGGAGGGAAAAATGAAGGGAAAAATTTCAGTAATGACAAGTGGAAGTTTGATTTTTGTTTCCCTGTTGCTGGTGATGCAGCTGGTGTCCTGTGCCACGCCAGGGGGCCGGTCGGCCGGTGAAGTGGTTGATGACAGCACCATTACTACGGCAGTGAACATTAAACTCATGAGTATGCCGGGAGTCCGTTCACTGGGGATTGATGTTGATGTGATGCAGGGGGAAGTGATTTTGTCCGGCAGGGCTCATAGTGAAAATGAGGAAGCCCGGATTATTGATGCGGTTCGGATCATAAATGGGGTTAAAAAAGTTACCAGCATGTTGAAAATAATTCCCTGATGTTAACAAACCGGGAGATACCGATCAGTGAAGATATTATCAAAATTCTGGACCTGGAGTTCAATGGCCAGGTTCGGGAAAATGTTTCCCTGGCTGATCGGACTATGATCCGGGTCGGGGGAACAGCCCGTCTTTATCTGGCGCCGACGGATGTGGGTGCTTTAAAGAGTTTGCTTCACAGGTTGGGGGATTTGGCGGTGCCGGTGCTGCCACTCGGTGGTGGTGCCAATATAGTAGTGGCCGATTCAGGGGTTACGAAAGCAGCGGTAATAAGTCTGGTGGAACATATACATGATATAGCCGAGCCGACTATCAGCAACAACAAGGTAAAGGTTGATGTTGAGAGCGGAGTACGGCTTTCAACCCTGCTGCAATTTTGTCAGGAGCGGGGTTTTAGCGGGCTGGAATTTTTGGTCGGGATTCCCGGTTCTGCCGGCGGGGCGGCAGTTATGAATGCTGGGGCTTTTGGCCGTGAATTCAGTGATGTGCTGCTGAAGGTTATAACCTGTGATGGTCAGGGAAACTTGCAATCATGGACCCAGGGGCAATTGAATAGTGGCTATCGCCGTGGAGGAATTCCTCTCGGGAAGCTGGTGGTTGGCCTTGAATTGGAGCTTAAACCGGGTAATCCGGAGAAGATTGAAAAACAAATGGCAGAATATCGGCAGATTCGCCGGCAGAAGCAGCCCTATGGTGTACCCTCAGCCGGTTCCGTTTTCAAAAATCCTCCGGGTAATTATGCCGGTCGTTTAATTGAAGCTGCCGGATGTAGCGGCTGGCGCTTTGGAGGGGCTCAAGTGTCTGTTAAACATGCTAATTTTATTACCACAGAACCGGGAGCAACGGCTGCTGATGTTTTCACCCTGATTGCCAGGGTGAAGGAACAGGTCCGGAAGTCTTTTTCCCTGGTGTTGGAGGAGGAGATTATTCGCTTTGGGGATGAGTATATTTCTACTGGGTTGGCTGGAGAAGAGGAGTCGATATGAGCTTAACCATGGAAGTGCTGAAAAATAAGAAAATCGGGGTGCTGATGGGGGGGCTGTCCGCAGAACGGGAGGTTTCCCTCAAAACCGGCGCCGCCATCCTGGATTCCCTGAAACAGCAGCATTATCAAGTGGTTGGAATTGATGTGGGGAGAGATGTCTGTCGGCAGTTGCAGGCTGAAAACATCGAGGTGGCTTTTTTGGCTCTGCACGGTCGTTATGGGGAAGATGGTGCAATCCAGGGGGTGCTGGAGTTTTTGCAGATTCCCTATACCGGTCCCGGGGTGCTGGCTAGCAGTGTGGCGATGAATAAACTGGCAACCAAACGTTTTTTGGAGAGTGCCGCGATACCGACTCCTTCATATTTGGTGGCTACTGATAAAGTATTTATCTCTACGGCTGAACAGAAACTGGGATATCCCCTGGTGGTCAAGCCGGCCAGTGAAGGATCGAGCCTGGGTATTTCAATTATCAGTTCCGAGGCTGAACTGCATGCTGCCCAGGAAAAAGCCTTTAGTTATGATGCTGAAATTTTGCTGGAAAAATATATCCCCGGACGGGAAGTAACCGCTGCGGTGCTTGCAGGTGAACCGCTGCCCTTGATTGAGATTCAGCCGGTTTCCGGGTTTTATGATTTTCAGGCCAAATATACGCCCGGAGCTACCAATTATCTGGCTCCGGCGCCTTTGCCGGACCAGGTGACGCAAGAGATTCAACAGTTAGCGGTGCAAGGCTGCAGGGTAACCGGTTGCCGGTCTGGTGCCATTCGGGTTGATTTTCGCCTTGATTTGAATAGCAAGCCGTTTGTTATCGAGATCAATACCATTCCGGGAATGACGGGAACCAGTTTATTGCCAAAGGCAGCCCAGACTGCAGGGATTGATTTTGATTCCCTGATTGTAAAAATACTCTGTGGGGCATCCTTGGAAATTCAATAAATAAGG
>JAYEKE010000232.1:1723-3269 GCA_034660915.1 Pseudomonadota bacterium | reverse complement strand
ACCGTATACCGTAAAATGTTGGTGCATGGTGGCTGTTCCCCGGAAAAATAAACTGAGTAATATAAACCGGGAACTGAAACGGGGGCGAAAGAAAAAAAAGAAAAGAGCATATGCGGCCTTGTTTGCCCGGACAGGTTTGGTATTGCTCATGGTAATTGTCAGTTTTTTGATCTGGACACGGATACCGTTAATTACCACTTATATCAGGCAGCAGTTAACTGAACAGGAAATAGGAACCATAAAGGAGGTTGTTGTGCAAGGAAATTATCACACTGCCAAGGAAGGAATCGTACAGCAGTTGGACTTGGAACCGGGGATGTTGCTGTTTGACGTGGATCTGGTTGATAAGCAGGCTGCAGTGGAAAACCTGCCATATGTAAAGACTGCCCAGCTCAGTCGGCAATGGCCTGATCGCCTGCTGGTTTCTGTGACTGAAAGGGTGCCTGTGGCCATTGTTAACCTGGAAAAACTTTATTACGTTGATGTTGACGGGCAGATTTTTAAGCGGATTGATCCTGGGGAGGAAGTTGACTTGCCGGTTTTTACCGGATTGTCGGTGGCTCAACTGCAGAAAAATCCTGAACAGGGGCGGGTTTTACTGGATCTTGGTTTAAAGTTGCTGGCCTGCTGGCAGGAAAATGATGCCTATGGTCAGGAAGGAATAGCGGAGATTAATTTGGATAATGCTTTTGGTTTGACGGTCTTTACCCGCCGGCATATCTGGCAACTTCGTTTGGGTCTGGAGGAATTTCGGCTGAAATTGAAACATTGGCAGAAAGTGCTTAACTATTTGGGTAAGGAAGTGGAACTGGTGAGCGGTTTTGATTGCAGTGCCGGATATTCGGTAGTGGTAAGGTATGGGGATGCCAGCCACTAGTCAGTATGATGTGCAGGGGGGTATGATGGCTAAAAATGATCAGATTGTCGTTGGTTTAGATGTCGGGACCACGAAGATCTGCGCCATTGTTGGCAAGATAACTGTGGAAGGAATTGAAATTATCGGGATTGGGACCAATCCTTCGGAAGGTTTGCGTAAAGGAGTGGTAGTCAATATCGACAGTACGGTTGATTCGATAAAAAAAGCGGTTCATGAAGCTGAATTGATGTCAGGAACAGACATTAAAGCGGTGGTGACCGGTATTGCCGGAGCACATATTAAAGGTTTTAACAGCCATGGCATTATCGGGGTCAAGGATCGGGAGGTTTCGTCCAAAGATGTTGAAAAAGTTCTGGAAGCGGCCAAAGCAGTAGCTATTCCCATGGATCGTGAAGTGATTCATACCATGGCCCAGGAGTTTATTATTGATGATCAGGATGGGATTAATGATCCGGTAGGTATGTCCGGTGTCAGGCTGGAGGTGAAAGTCCATATTGTTACCGCCGCAGTGGCATCAGCACAGAATATTGTTCGCTCATGTAACCGTGCCGGCCTGGAAGTTTATGATATAGCTTTGCAGCAGATAGCTTCCAGTGCTGCGGTCTTGACTCCCGAGGAACGGGAATTGGGAGTTATGGTGATCGATATTGGTGGTGGTACTACTGATAT
>JAYEKE010000232.1:0-1623 GCA_034660915.1 Pseudomonadota bacterium | reverse complement strand
AAACTATTTTTTAAATTATTTTCACGCATGAAAAGTTGGTTTGCAGAATTTTTTTAAAGCATGGAACAGGGAGGGAAAGTTATGTTTGAATTTGATGAACGGTCGAGATTGCAGGCCAATATCAAAGTTATTGGTGTTGGCGGGGGCGGGAGCAATGCAGTAAACAGCATGATTAATTCCCAGGTTCAGGGAGTTGATTTTGTCGCTGCCAATACCGATGCTCAGGCTTTGGAGGCATCGACGGCAGCCATCAAACTCCAGCTTGGTTCACGGTTAACCCGGGGGCTGGGTGCTGGTGCCAACCCGGATATCGGTCGCAATGCCACTATTGAGGATACGGAAAAAATTTCCGAATTGCTGGATGGTGCCGACATGGTTTTTATTACTGCCGGAATGGGCGGTGGTACGGGTACGGGAGGGGCTCCGGTGGTGGCTAAGTTGGCCAAGGAATTTGGTGCTCTCGCCGTTGCCGTAGTAACTAAACCCTTCATTTTCGAAGGTCGTAAACGGATGCGCCATGCTGAGGAAGGCCTGGAGGAATTGCGGGAAAATGTGGATGCATTGATTACCATTCCTAATCAGCGGCTGTTGAATATTGTTGGGAAAAACACCTCAATGGTGGAGGCTTTCCAGAGTGCTGATGAGGTATTGGTACAGGCGGTCCGCAGCATTTCTGATCTGATTAATGTCCATGGGTTGATAAACCTGGATTTTCAGGATGTTAAAACTGTCATGACCAATACCGGCCTGGCCCTGATGGGGACGGGAATAGCCGGTGGTGAAAACCGGGCCATCGAAGCGGCACACCGGGCTATTGCTTCACCCTTGCTGGAAGACATCAGTATTCAGGGAGCTAAGGGTATTTTGATTAACATTTCCGCCGGCAGCAGCCTGTCCCTTTTTGAAGTTAATGAGGCTTCTTCGTTAATTCAAGATGAAGCCCATGAGGATGCCAACATCATTTTTGGAGCGGTTCTGGATGAATCCATGGGTGATGATATCCGGGTTACGGTTATTGCTACCGGTTTTGAGCCGATTAGACAGCTGGCTAAAGGGCCTGGTCTGGCCGGCACGAAATTCGCACCTATTCCCAAACGACGAGATCTTGACCGCCCTGCATTTCAAAGCCGTTCCAAGGCACATGATCGACAGGAAATAATCAGAACCGTTAAAAAGGCTGTTGGTGCTTCTGACAGTGAAACTGATTTTGAAATGGAAGACTATGACTTTCCGACTTTTCTGCGCCGTCAGCTTGATTGATGGTTTTGTAATAATTCCATCTTCTTCGTTATGCGGCAACCTTTGTCAATACAACGTACGGTAAATGGATTGTATATGGTATAAGGTGTATGTGTGCAAGAAATCTTACGCCGTATATAAATACGCCTCATGACTCAGGTTTTGCCTAGCTCGAATATGAAGCTTTTACTGTGTCATCGGTTTTGTGAGTTTTTACGAAAGCATCAGCTGATACTCGACCTGAATTTTTAATTCCTGCTTTCCTGCAATTATTTATGCCATGGCGGCTGTTTCCAGTCGCCATGGCGTACCCCTGAATGGGGCAATGCCAAGTTGAATTATACTTCCTTTATTCCTTTTTCCCTTTTTTTACCGCCGGGGTCT
>JAYEKE010000231.1 GCA_034660915.1 Pseudomonadota bacterium | reverse complement strand
TTTCCAGCAACATGGCAATATCACATTCTTTTTCCGGATGGATAAAATGCGGCGCAATCTCGCAAAGAGGGTAAAGGACAAAACCCCTCTTGGCAATGGCCGGATGGGGAATAATCAGATCATGTTGGTGCAGGATAAGATGATTATAGAAGAGGATATCAAGATCAATGCTCCTGGGACCCCAGCGAACGGTCCTGACCCGACCTAGAGAATCTTCAATAGCGAGCAAAGCCTTCAGCAGCTCCAACGGGGGAAGGATTGTTTCAAGCTCACAGGCTCCATTGAAAAAATTTCCCTGTTCCGTATAACCCACCGGCGCAGTTTCATAAAGAGATGACAGTTTGGTAATTTCTGTTTCTGGAAGGGCATTAATCAGCGCCAGGGCTTTTTTTATCTGCCCGTAACGATCACCGAGATTGGCACCGAAACCAAGGTAAACCGACAACAATCACTACCCGTTGGAGGAATCAGATTTTTCTTGAGTTTCAGGTCCGCTGTCATCAGCTTCCGGAGTAACATCAATTTCTTCCGGCTTTTCATTTGATGCTTTTTTAAAGTTACGGATCCCTTTTCCCAGGGCACCACCAATTTCCGGCAGCTTTCCGGTCCCAAAGATTATCAGGATGATAACCAGAATAATAATCAACTCAGGCATACCAATACCAAACATGAGCACTACTCCTATCACCGAACAACATGGTGGCTGAACAGAAAATTGGCGGAAGTGTATGGGAATCGAACCCACCCTTCTGGGTACTAGCCAGAAACACTGGATTTGAAGTCCAGGCCGCCCACCAGTGACGGAGACACTTCCTTAAAAATGTCATCTGCAATCGTATAACAGTATTTCCGCCACAAGTCAATGAAATCAAGACCTGAAGCGGCTATGCTTATTCATTTCAAGCTGATCTCCGGTAGGCTGGCAGAATCATCGGCTATGCCGATAGAAATACCTGTTTGAATTACTATATTCTATTTGCAATAATGCTCTTCCCCGTATAATCTTAAGATTAGTATTCACGTTTGGATTACAGCAAACGCTAGGATATAAAAATATGATAAAAGGATAGCATGATGAAAAATCACAGCTTCAAGCTTGATGTGCGTGGGAAAGCCTGCCCCCAACCGGTTATAGAAACCAAAAAAGCCCTTGATCAGCTGGAAGAAGGAATCATCACCGTACTGCTGGATGCAGAGCCTTCAGCGGTCAATGTGAAACGATTTGCCGAAAGCCAGAGCTGCATTGTCAACCGCAATGATGATGATTCGGGCACTATTAACCTGGAGATTGCCAAAGGATTCTCGTGTAGCATTCCCTCCCCCCAAGCCAGTGAAAAAACAATCTCCCCCTCTAACGGACACAAGAAACTGGCCATTTATATCAACGACCAGTACATGGGAAAAGGGGATGATAAACTGGGGAAAATCCTGATGAAAGCCTTTTTAAAAACCCTGCTGGAATTTAGTATCCGTCCACGGCAATTGATTTTTGTCAACAGTGGAGTTTATTTGACCACCAGCGGCTCGGAAGAAATTGAAAC
>JAYEKE010000230.1 GCA_034660915.1 Pseudomonadota bacterium | reverse complement strand
GGTCAGTGGATAATGGCGAGACTTCCGCTCTGGAAGATTGCTGGGCCGGCGGCGGAATTTGGTATAATGGTGAGTGTCGACAATCGGTGTCGGGGAGTTCGGGTAGCAGCAGCTATTCCGGTTCCGGATCAGGTGGTTCCTCCTACAGCCCGCCTTCGTCCGGCACCTCTTCATCAGGATCATCCAGTTCCGGATCAGCTTCATTCTCCGGACTGGGCAGCCTTTTTGGCCTGCAGTCGCCGCCTTGTGGGCCGGATAATCCTGGTGCTTGTGATCAGGGGGCCTGTGAAGAACTGGGTGCCGGCTACTGGTGGTATGATGGTTCCTGTCGAGCCGGACAGCAGACCGAGACCTATGGCAACGATGGCAGCAGGATTGCTGAAGCCCCGGTACGCCTGGGTGGGGATGCCGATGACGGTACTATCTCCGCGGGAGAGGGAATGTCGATTAATCTGGATGTTCCCGGCAATGTGAGCACGTACGCCCTGCTGGTTTTCCCCAGCGGTGATTACTTTTTTATCGATAATAATGATCTGATTACCAAACGGGTAGTGTCGGTTACCAGTGGAAAGGTGCCGGTATCGAATAATCTTTGCGCGGATCTGGAAGGGTTCCCGGAGCTTATGGGAGAATGGGGGGTTGCTTTTCTGACCGTACCCGCCAGTGCCGAACCGTTTCAGAGTTTAAATGATATTGTCGATTACATGGATAATGGCGGCGTATATCATTTCGGCAGCTATGGGGTCATGGTTGGTTGCCAAAAAAGGGAAAATTTGTAAATTATGAATCAATCGAATCCCAGACAGGCACCTTTCGGTCCGGAACGTTATGCAGAATTTTTCTAGCCTTGCGTTTCAACGCGGGGATTGACTTTTTTTCCAATCTTGATTCCAAAATTGAAACTGATTCCATATGTGTTAGTTGAGAATTAACTAGATAATTGGCCAACTGGTTTAAAGAAACTCCCTGATATTTTGCTTCTCTATCAAGTCTTCGCTTTAATTCTCTCGGCATTCTTAAAGTTACTACTTGAGTGTCACTCATTTTGACCACCCCATAGTTTATAAAATTGACTTGGTGTTACTAATCTATATTTAAAATCTCCCAGTTCAGGATTCTTGAAATCCTTAATGTTTGAAGTGATTAAATATTCGCTATTACTTGCAAAAGCACACTCAACGAAGATATTGTCTTTCTCATCAGGCAGATTAGGACGCAGTAAAAAATAGATTGAGTGCTTTTGAGAAAGTAATGCGATTAAATCTAAAAAATCTTCCACCTCTTTTTTTGATAGATTTAAATTCTCAAGCGTTTTCTTTCTTGTAAGAACATCATAATATTCAAAATATGTTTGCGTTGAAATGGCTGGTTGCAATTTTTCATCTAAAATTAAATTCAGGATTAAATGAGATGCCCCTTTTTTACTGAATAGTCCCGAATAGATTACGTTTGTATCTACTGTTATAATCATAGTTAAGTGATAGCATATACGAATACAAATGTCAAGATAAAAACAGATATTTTTTCCGGTGATTTTCAAAATTT
>JAYEKE010000229.1 GCA_034660915.1 Pseudomonadota bacterium | reverse complement strand
TACATGATCAGCCAGAGGGACTTTATCAGTTTTGTTGAAGCGCGTATCCCGCTTGCATACAGTGAGGATTGGGATAACTGCGGGCTTCAGGTTGGGGACCCAAACTGGCCTTTGAAAGGAATACTTCTTTGCCTGGATGTGACCGAAGAAGTGCTGGCCGCTGCCAGGGAAAAGGGCGCTAATTTTATCTTTGCCCATCATCCCCTTTTATTTACGCCTTTGAGCAATATCAGGGTGGATCAATATCCGGCTGCGGTTATCCGGGCGGCCCTGGTTGATGAAATCAGTATTTATGCGGCCCATACAAACCTGGACGTGGTTGCCGGGGGGGTAAACGATGTGCTGGCGGAGCGCTTTGGTTTGATGAACTGTAAAGTTTTAAGCCGGACCGGTGAAATTGCGCTCTATAAACTGGCGGTATTTGTCCCGGCTGACAGCCGTAAAAAAGTTACTGATGCCATGTTTGCGGCCGGGGCCGGCAAAATTGATCATTACAGCAGCTGCTCTTTTTCCGTTTCCGGTACTGGTACTTTTTGTCCTTCGAGTGAAGCGGTTCCCTATTATGGTTCTGTGGGCGAGCTTAATGAGGTGGACGAATTCAAACTGGAGGTAAGGGTTGAAGCAGCTTGCTTAAGTTCGGTGATCGATGCCCTTGTGGATGTCCACCCTTACGAAACTCCCGCATTCGATATATATCCATTGGAAAATGGCGGCCGACCGCTTGGCCTGGGTCGGGTGGGGGAACTGCCGGATGGATTAAACTTAGGCGCGGTTGTGGATCTGATCAAAGAAAAATTATCCCTCTCCCGGGTTCAGGTTGTTGGTGCCGGGGCGCGGGTTGAGGGGAAGAAATCAACACCGGTTAAGCGCCTTGCCGTTTGTGGTGGCAGTGGATTTTCTCTCTACCGGGACGCAGTTGACGCGGGGGCTGATCTTTTTCTGACTGGAGATCTTAAATATCATGATGCCAGACTGGTGGAAGCGACGGGGCTGCCGGTGGTTGATGCCGGTCACTTTGCCACCGAAGTGCCGATCCTGGAAACCTTAAAGGATGAGTTTTGTCTTTATCTCCATCACCATAGTGGTGAGCAGGTAGAGGTGTATGTATATAAACAGGAAACAGACCCCTTCCAGGGGTGGTAATAAAAAATCGGCAGGGAGGAAACATTTTGGAGAATCAGATTCAGTTTTTATGGCGGTTGCAGGTGATAGACCTCAATCTGAGTGAAATGCAGGGGCAGGAACAGCAACTTGATATCGAGATTGACCGATTGAAAAAGGATGAAGAAGAGCTTGCTGGAGTAATGGCCGGATTAGAGGATCAATTGGCTGCCAAAAATGGCGAGCGGCGGAATATCCAGGCTGAAATTGAGCAACTCAAAGGGAAGGTTGAGCAATCAAAAATTAAACTGACCCAGATACAAAATAACAAGGAATATTTTGCCGCCCTGAAAGAAATTGAGTCCAGCGAAAAAGAAATTAATAGGTTTGAGACCGGTTTGCTGGAATTGCTTGAAGAAGTGGAGACGCTGCAATCACAGATGAATGATCAGCAGGCACTGTTGACTGAAAAACGTGAAGCAATTACCGCCCGGGAAGCTGAAACCTCAAGTCAGATAAAAAAACTGAGTAAAGAGTCATCTTCCTGCCAAAAAGAGCGAAAAGAAATTATCGACCTGCTGGATAAACGGTTGCTGGCCCGCTATGATCGTATCCGTCGGCGTTTTTCCAATGCCGTGGTTTATGTTGAACAAGGAACCTGTATGGGTTGCCATGTGAATGTACCGCCCCAGGTTTATATTAATTTACTCAAGGGTGATGAAATTCTCAATTGTCCCAACTGCCAGCGGATTATGTACAGTGAACCGGAAACCGAAAGTGAATGATTATCCCTGTACTCTGGCTGAAGTCCAAAAGGCCCTGCAGGTTTTACTGGATACCCGTAGTTTTTCTGCGGCAACCGAGGTAGTTCCCGGTTTGACCGAGGATCGGCTGGTTGAGCTGCTGCGGGCTTTTCTGCCGCAAAAGTCCATCAGCGAAGCCGAAGATAATAAAAACTATGATCAGCGGGTGGAAGCTGAGCGAGATGTTGTGCCGGCGTCCGGAATTGGCAAAACGGTAATTCTCTATACTGATGGGGCCTCCCGGGGGAATCCCGGTCTGGCCGGTGCCGGGTTCCTGATACTGGATGAAACTTCAACGCTGTTGGATGAGGGCAAACTTTTTCTCGGGGAACGGACTAACAACGAGGCGGAATACGATGCCTTGATTGCCGGTCTGAAACTGGCCCGGCGTTCAGGTTGTCAGGAAGTGGAAGTGCGGGCTGATTCACAATTGATGATCAGACAGCTGACCGGGCAATACCGGGTTAAAAATAAACGGCTCATTCCTTTGGTGCTGGAAGTTAAAAAACTGGCGGCGGCTTTTGCAAAGGTTACGTATCATCACGTGCCCAGGGCTGATAATGCCCGGGCGGATAAGCTGGCTAATCAGGCTATTGACGAGGAACCAAAAGGGAAATAAAAGGTTTGCATTTGTGCTGGAGATATTGCATTATACGGATGCTGGAGTAGACCGGATGGCCGCCGGCATCCTTCATTGAAAGGATGCGGGAGGAAAGTCCGAACACCGCAGGGCAGGGTGCTTCGTAACGCGAAGTCCTGGTGACAGGCAGGAAAGTGCCACAGAAAATATACCGCCCCGGTTTTTACGGGGTAAGGGTGAAAAGGCGAGGTAAGAGCTCACCAGCACCGGTGGTGACATCGGTGGCTCGGTAAACCCCACCCGGTGCAAGACCAAATAGGTTCTACTCATCCGTTAGCGGATATAAGACGGCCCGTCTGAAGGCTTTGCCGGGTAGAGCGGGTAGGTCGCTTGAGGTTGTGGGTGACTGCAACCCTAGATGAATGGTCATCGCTCCCCTTTCAGGGGAGAACAGAATTCGGCTTACAGGTCTGCTCCGGCATTGTTTTCGTTATTCCAAATTCAAAATTTCAAAATCAGGCCCAGTTCTCTGCATGTCTTCATTCCAGAACCCCGGTAAAATCCTGATAGTGATCGGCATCTGTCTGGTGGCTGTCGGTATTTTGTTGCTGCTGGCCGGGAAAATCCCCTTTTTAGGTCGCTTGCCCGGGGATATCTTGATTAAAAAGGATAATTACAGTTTTTTCTTTCCCCTGACTACCTGCCTGATTATCAGCTTTCTGTTGTCACTGCTGTTTTATCTTTTCCGTAAATAACTTTTTACTTTATTCATCGGCCAGCCAGCCTTTTCCCAGGTAACGTTCCCCCTCGCTGTAAATGCAGCCGCAGTACTGCTGGCGGTACATGTCTCGCTCTCTGGATGCCTCGATGCCGTCTTTCCAGCCGGAACGGAAATCCTCATAAAACAACGGCACTCCCACCGTTTTTCCCACCGATTCGCCAATTTTTCTGATCTGTTCATGTTGTTGAAATTTACTATATAAAAGGGTTGAGGTGAAGGCATCGAACTTTCCCCGGCGGGCTATTTTGGCTGTATGTTCCAGTCGGTCATGGTAACAGAAAAGACAGCGCCGGCTTTCCCGATAGACGTTTTGCCGCAGAAATTCCACCAGCTTGTACTGTTCATCGTAGATCATCGGCAGGTCTGCCTGCTCGGCATAATCAGCCAGGGTTTCCCGGCGCTTCTGCCATTCCGTGTAGGGGTGAATATGGTTGTAATAGTATCCATGTACCTGGTGGCCGGCAGCCCGTAACGTTTCCAACGGGTAGATGGTGCAGGGTCCGCAGCAGCAGTGGAGCAGAATTTTCATGGTTTTACTCCTTATAGCAATAGGGGGGGGTCAGGTCTTGAAATATAAGTTTTTTAATTTTTTCGTCTCTGTGTCAGTTGGAAAGTGATATTTCAAGACCTGACCCCATGATTGTCCTGACCCCATGATTGTCCATGATTGCATGATTGACTTAAATTATTCTGAGATATTGCAGTCCATTATACAAAAAAATCAGGGCAAAAATCACTAGGATTGTTCCCAGGATATAATTTATTCTTCGATAGATGGTTGCTGAAAATCCAGCTTGGCAGCCGGCAATCAGCGCCGCAATGCCGATTTTGGCGCCTACCAGACAGAAGTAAAATGCTACCAGGAATAAGCCGCCGGTGATCCAGTGATTTTTCCCGGGTGCCAGCAGGATCGGGCCGCCGATGGTCAGCCAGAAAATATAGGGATGAGGGTTGAGCAGGTTGCTGATGATCCCTTTGATTAAGGAACCGGTATTGCTTTCTTCCGGCTGTTGATTTAATGTCGCTGTATGGAAACATTCATAGGCCAGGTAGGCAATGAAAATAGCGCCTGCCAGGGTGATGATTCCCAGAACCGGCGTGGACCGGGAAAGTTTGCTCAGAATCAGGATGCTGATCAGAATAATCGGCAGGTCGCTGATCAGAGGTGCCATGGCTACCTGCAATCCGGCCTTAAATCCGTCCCTGATCGTTTCACTGATGACCAGGGCCAGCAATGGTCCGGGGGATATGCCGGCAGTAAGACCAAAAACCAGGCCGCTGCCAAGAGATGTCAGATCAATCATTCATGCTTTCCTTTATCTTCCAGTTCTTTGCCGCATTTGATAGATTACAGGCTGCCATCATCAAGGTGGAGGCTTATCCAGTCCCAGCCCTGCTGGTTTTTATCCAGCTGATTCGTGGCAAATTCGTGATCGTACCAGCTCAGGCCGGAAACCTGGTAATGCTTGTCGGCCAGGATGATGTTTCCCCGGGTCAGCAGCCAACCTCTGGTCGGGTTGTCAATCAGGGAAAGCACCACTCTTGCCGAAAATGGCCAGGCGCCAGCCCATAGAAATGTCCAGGGAAATATTTTTTAAGGCCGTAACCGGTACCTTGGCCCGGTAGGTTTTACTGATTCTTTCTAAAGTGAGATAAGATTGCGGCATAGACGTCCCGATGGTTTACTGTCCAGTTTTACTTTGACAAAAGATTGAAAAGTGATAGATAATATTAACATGTTTCCACTTGGAAACCAAAGATTTCCGGACGAGCTTAGAGCCGATAACAGGTTTTCGCCAAGGTTCAAACAGTATATTTATGCTGTTTCAGATGTCAAAAAAAGCGGTATTTGATCATAAGGTGGCCAAAACCACCGTGGTGGCGCAAAAAGCATACCGGACAGTGCTGCATAAAATTATGTTTGTGGAGTAGCATTCAAGCTTGAAAACAGGAAGAATTGGTGGAGGTGATGGCTATGATGGAAAAAAACGGTTTAGTGACCATGGGTGGGAACCCGGTGACCTTGTTGGGGCCGGAGCTTAAAGTTGGGGATCATGCCCCTGATTTAAAGGTCGTCGATGGTGATTTCAATCCGGTTTCTCTGAATAATTTCCGGGGAAAGAATAAATTAATCAGCGTTGTTCCTTCCCTGGATACCCCCATCTGCGAGTTGCAGACCCAGCGTTTCAATCAGGAAGTGGAACAATTGCCGAAAGATGTGGTCGTGGTGACCATCAGTATGGATCTGCCGTTTGCCCAGAGCCGTTTTTGCGGTGCCAAAAATATTAATCGGGTGCAGGTCCTTTCCGACTATAAATATCGTTCATTTGGCTATGCTTACGGGGTCATGATTAAAGAAATGATGCTCCTGGCCCGGGCTATCTTTCTGATTGATAAACGAAATGTCATCAGGTATGTGGAAATATGTCCGGAAGTGAAGGAACATCCACATTATTATGAGGCTTTAGAGGCTGTAAAGTCCCTGTGACCGCACATAAATCTTATATTCGGATACTTTGTCTTGTCTTGCTGATCCTGATGCCCGGCATGGCTGCCGCTGGTCAGCGGGTTTTTATCGTTTACAGTTATCATCCTGATTATTTCTGGCAACAGGATGAAGAACAGGGAATAAAAAAAGCCCTGAGTGGGATGGATGTTACTTTTGACAGCTATTGCCTTGACAGCAAGAAACATCAGGGTCAGGAATGGCTGGCTCAGCAGGTAAAAATATGTCTGGAGAAAATCGAGGGGTTTCAGCCGGATGTGATTATCACCTGCGACGATAATGCCGCCAAAACCATCGGCAGAATCTTTTTCAAGCAGAAAATACCGGTGGTTTTTCTGGGGCTGAATGGCGAACCGGAAGCCTATGGCCTGGTTGAATCCGGCAGGCGTCAGCATCCGGGGGCAAATATAACCGGGGTGCTGGAAAGACATTATTATCATGACGCTACTGTTTTGCTCCAGACTATCCTGCTGGCCAACAATCTAAAAGTAAAAAAGCTTGATATCATTACGGATGATTCCTCTACTTCTACCATTCTGCTCAAATCTTTGCGGCAGGAAGCTTGGAAAACTCCCTGGGAACTGGCCTTTTTGCCCCAGGCCAAAACATTCACCCAATATAAAGAGCAGATTCTGGGAGTAAACCAGCCGGGTCATGCGGCGTTTATCTATAACCTGGAGACGCTCAAGAATAATGATAACCACGTTCCTGATATGGATGTTCTGGCCTGGACCAGTAAATATCTTGCAATCCCGGCGGTTGCTTTCCATGAATATTACCTGAAAAAGGGGGCTGCTTTGTGCGGTGTGGTGGTCAGTGGCAGAACTCAGGGCTATCATGCCGGCTTGAAAGTCAAACAGATCCTTGGGGGAGTATCCGCCGGAGAGATTCCCATAGACCGGCCGCCAAAAGGGACAGTGGTACTGAATATTTCAGTGGCTGAGCGTTTGGGAGTCAAAATTCCCCTTGAAATTCTCTTGAGTGCTGATATCGTTTATGATGCCGAGAAATGATGGCTGTGGATGGCTGAAAGTCTGTGAAACATAAATTCTACCTCCAATTCTTCCTCTTTATCTCTCTTTGCCTGGGATTCTGCCTGGTCGGCGGCAGCCTTTTTTATCAGAAGCTGGTAAAAAATATTGCCGGTAATCTGCGGTATGAGCATGTTTTGGTTGCTGAGCGAATCAAGGATAAGGTGGAATCGCATCTGGAACGGGTTGGTCGCAGCATAGACTCTATCCTGACTTTTGATGATCATGGAAACGATACTATTCGCCTGGCTATTGCTGATCGCTTTCATCTTCTGCGGACTATGTATCCAGAGATCGGCAAATTGGCTTTGGCTACCGAAGATAAGATTTTTTTCAGTGATAAAAAAGGTTTATTACAGTCGGTAGGTATGCCTGTGAGTGCAGTGTATGAGTGGTCACAGCTGAAACAAAAATTCTGGTGGCAGGTGCGGGAAGGACAATCAGAGGCAACCGTGATGGAGTTGTTTCAGTTTGTCTCCGAGGTGGATAGGATTGTCCATCTGCCGGCGGTTCTCTTTGCCAAAAAAGTGATAATCAATAAACTGCATTATGGGACCATTCTTATTCCTTACCAATTGGAGTTTATGGTAAGTAACTTTTTGCAAGCCATGGAATCTGAGGGGAAACGGCCGGTAGCACTCATCAGTGATCAGGGGTTGGTGCTCTATTCTACCATCGATGCGCTTCGTTATGCTCACCTTCTGCCGGCATTCTCCCCCCGGTTATCAAAAGAACAACGTCAGAAGCAATGCTCACTGGTTGAGGCTGAAGTCCTTCCCATGGTGGTTGAAAAATTGAAAAAACATCAGCCATTCCATTGTCGCTATACTTTGGATGATGCCGGGGACGGTAAGCGTTTCGAAGGTTTTTTCAGCCCGGTTAATTTGGGGGGGACTACCTGGACGGTGATGGTGGGGTCCCCCTTGCCGGGGCCGTATGCCGCGGTTAATCAGGTTTTTTTCCCGCTTTTCTGGGGAATATTAGGTTTGGTTACGGTGATTGGATTGGTAACCTTCTGGTTGTTTCGCCAGACCAATATTTACTGGCAGGGATTAACGGTTTTTCAGCGGGCTGCGGAGAACAGCGGCGATGGGATTTACATCGCTGATCTTGATGGTTTATGTATCTATGCCAACCAGGCTTATGGAGAGCTTGTCGGTTATGATCCTGATAAATTGGTGGGTAAAAAAATAAGTGAAATTCAGGAGGATCTGAGCCCGGAGGATATTCAGCAAGTGGTTCAGGAAGCGATTGACAGTGGGGAGAGATGGCGCGGTATTGTTAAAATGAAGCATCGGGACCGGCAGGTAATGGAGTTGAACCAGAGCATCTGGCCTATTATCCAGCATCAGAAAATCGTTGGATATGCCTGCAGTCAGCATGACATTACCGAGGAGCAACAGATGAAACAGCAGCTGGAAATCTATTCCCAGCAGCTTGAAGAGGAAGTCAAAAATAAAACCCGGGCGCTGGTTCAGTCCCAGAAGATGGAAACCGTTGGTTTGCTGGCTGCCGGGTTTGCCCATGATTTTAATAATCTGCTGGCCGGGATTTACGGGAATATCCAGCTGCTGGAGCTTTCAACGGCCAAAGACAATGGTAAAAGCCGCAAATATGTTGCCAAGCTCAAGGATATTTCCAACCGGGGGGCGGAACTGGTGAAACGGATTCTCGAATTTTCCCGGAAAGATAAGGGCGTTGCGGTTAATAGTTCCATATCCCAGATTATTCAGGAATCGGTTGAACTGGCTTCCCACTCACTGCCCAAAAATGTGAGCATATCTTTTGAGAATGATGCTGAAGGGAGTATTGTCCAGGTAGAAAAAGCCCAGATCATGCAGGTGCTGATGAATATTATGATTAATGCCAGGGATGCCATTGGTTCCCATCCGGATGGTCGTATAAACATTGTCAGTATGCAGAAAAACTTAGGTAAACTGGCTGCTGACCGCCTGAATTTGAAAACAGCTGGTCGTTATGTGGAAATAAATATAAGCGATAATGGCCCGGGCATTCCAAAAAATCTTATTGACCGGGTTTTTGACCCGTTTTTCAGTACCAAGGAATGGTCTGACAGCAAGGGAACCGGCATCGGCTTATCCATAGTTTATACGGTTATTCATAATTATGAGGGAACGGTGTTGATAGACAGTAAAAAAGGTCAGGGTACAACCTTTAGAATATTTTTGCCCTGTGCTGCTGGGGCAACTACCCGGGTAGATGATGATGCTGAGCCGGAGGTGACAGTCCAGCTTGAAGACAAGGCTATTCTGGTAATTGAAGATGAAGAAGATGTGCGGGACAGTCTTCGTGATTTACTTGACCGGCATGGAGCCCGGGTCCTGTTGGCTGAAAACGGTCGCCAGGGGCAGACTATTATTCATGAGCAGAGTCCGGATATTATCATCCTGGATCTGAATATGCCGATGATGAGTGGAGAAATGCTGCTCTCGGAGATGAAGGAAGAAATTGCTGATATCCCTGTGATTGTCATGACCGGTTTGTCCCGGGATGGCTATATGATGTCGGTTGAATTTCCGCTGGTAAAAGCGGTGCTGCAAAAACCATTTAATCATCGGACTTTGTTAAATGCTCTCTCATCGGCATTATCAGCTGGCGATTAATAATATGGTCAACTTTCTGAGTTGCGCTAAAAACACCTGTTTGCCGACAGGCAGGGCTGCAAGAAATTTCCAGGGATGTTCCGGCATTGCTCTCGCTCATTCTCGCCGGCCGTCCATGGCCGGTTGTGGGGCGCGCTAAAGCAATGTCCCCAGGCGTCCGCCGCGAATCACCTCGTGTGATTCGTTCGGCGGCCAATACCGCCTGCCTGTCGGCAGACACGGCTATGAGCCAAGCCCGAACATCCCGTAATATATCTCTGGCGATGCAAGTCAGAAAGTTGAATGATCTGGTTATCATTGGATGGGAATGAAAGGAAAATAATGTCGGCAATCGTCAGGGCTTCTACCACCAGTCAACCATTTGAATTCGCTTCCTGTTATCATATTTTTCAGCAGCAGGAGACGGATGATACGGGCACGGTGGTTATTCATCATGGTAAAGTAAAATATCCCGGTAAACAGGTAGCTGATTTTCGCCACGTGGTCCTGTCCCCGCTGATTGCGGATCCCGATGCCGCCCTGGCTGAAGTGGGAAAGCAGGCAGCCATTCAATGTGATTTACACCAGGTATTTATCACTCATCGATTGGGTGTTGTCGGTCGGGGTGATGATATATTGCTGGTTATGGTCTCCGCCGCGACCAGAAAGCAGGCTTTTGCCGGTTGTTCCTGGATAGTTGATGAGATTAAAAGAGAAAATATTATTCAACTGATAGAGACCTAAGTTGAGCTATTCCATGGTTATTAAGCTGTCAGGGTTAGGCTTCCCGCTCATTCTCACCGGCCGTCCATGGCCGGCTCCGAGGCGTCCGCCGCGAATCACCGTCCGGGTGATTCGTTCGGCGCCCAATACCGTTGGAATCTAACCCTGACAGCTTCGGAGAGTTAAAATCGCCCAATTTGGGAGAGAGAATCTGATGATTAATCAATCTGAGCTGTTTCAGCCACCCGGCTGGGCCCGCAATCCTCATTTTCAGACCATTATCGCCAATCGAAAAATCCGCAGCTTCGGATCTAATCCCATGGCTTCAGCCGCCCTGGAAACGGTGATTGATGCCGGAAGCGATATCCGGTTGCAGGGTTTCCATTCCTTTCATCCCGAAGATGGCGGCAAAGGGCTGGCCATCCTGGTTCATGGCTGGGAAGGGGGCGCGGAATCAACCTATATCAAGGCGCTGGGCAAAGTAATTTTCCAGCATGGCTATGATGTGTTCCGGCTTAACCTGCGGGACCATGGTTCCAGTCACCATTTGAATCCAGGAGTGTTTAACGGCACCCTTTCGGAAGAATTTTTTCAAGCGGTCAGGAATATTGCCGCTATGGCAGCACCACGGAACTGTTATCTGATTGGTTTTTCTTTGGGAGGTAATTTTGCTTTACGTTTTGGCCTGCATCCTGAAGCAGCTTCAGTTGGCAATCTTCAGCGGATTATCGGTATCAGTCCTTGTATGGATCCTTATAAAACCACTTGTGCTCTTGATCGGCAAGCCATCTATCGCTGGTATTTTCTGCGCAAGTGGCGACGTTCACTGGCAATAAAGGAACGAACTTTCCCGGAACTGTATGACTTCAGTGGCGTTGTAACCGGCCGTAACTGCTTGGAAATGACCCGATTAATTATCGAGCAATATACTGATATGAGCGGTTATGAGGAATATTTTGAGCAGTACACCTTAACCGGCGGGGTGTTGGAGGATTTAACCGTACCGGTAACTATTATCACCGCTGCCGATGATCCTCTGGTGCCGGTCGAAGATTTTTATGATTTGCCGGATATTGACTGCCTGGAGCTGCTTATTCAACGCCATGGGGGACACTGCGGATTTATAGATCAACCGCCATTTGGCTGCTGGCATGAAAGGAAGGTCTGCGAATTGCTGGCAGGGATTTAGGGCTTACCTGAAAAGCTATGTTCCTGCCAATCGCAGTCTCCTTTCTTGACAATATCTTGTGGTGTGGTTAGAATCTTAATATCTCAACTTTCTGAATTGCTCTAAAAATAGCTGAAGGAAATTTACAGGGATGTTCCGGCATGGCTCTCGCTCATTCTCGCCGGCCGTCCATGGCCGGCTTCCGAGGCGTCCGCCGCGAATCACATCGTGTGATTCGTTCGGCGGCCAATACCGCTATGAGCCAAGCCCGAACATCCTGCTAATATAATGGGGGACAGTTTTCAAAACTGTCCCCAACCAAAGTCAGAAAGTTGAGATTTATTCTTATCCGATGACCCTGATTATTTTTACTGATCTTGATGGAACTCTGCTTGACCGGGATACCTATTCATGGGAAGCTGCCCGGACGGCCCTTGAACGCTGCCGGCAATGCCGGGTACCGGTGGTGGCGGTAACCAGTAAAACCCTGGCCGAGACCAGGGTTTTGAGTGAGAAAATCGGTCTTGCTTCCCGCTTTATTTTTGAAAACGGCGGCGGTATCTGCCTGGAGGATGGGAAATATTTGGGCTTGGGAATTCCCTATGATATCCTGAGACATGATTTTTCCATGCTGGCTGCCCGTTTTCATCTTCGAGGCATGGGGGATATGAGTATCCCCGAGCTGGTTGAAATTACCGGCTTGACTCAGGAAGAGGCTTTGCTGGCCAAAGAGCGGTTATTCAGCGAACCTTTTTTATATGAGGGAAATGAATTGGCTGAGCTGGAGGCCGCGGCTGCCGGACAGGGGCTGCAAATTGTCCGGGGAGGTCGTTTTTACCATTTGATGGCAGAGAAACAATCGAAAGGGAATGCGGTTCGCAAGTGGGTCCAGCGGTTGGGTGAAAACTTTGATCGGCCTTTGTTTGCCGCTGCCCTGGGGGACAGTCCCAACGATTTTTCCATGCTGGCCGTGGTCGACCATCCTTTTCTGGTAAGACATAAAAATGGCCGGAGTGCATCCTGTGCCCTGGAAAAAGTAGTGCGGACCCGGGACGCCGGACCGCTTGGCTGGTCTGAAGCCGTTATGCAATTGTTGGATAATCTGCCTGATACCTGTCGGTCGGGCGAGGAGAAGTGCCATGTCTGATTTTATCCAGAACCGTAAAATTACCAACCTGCAGATGATCAATAAGCGGGCTCTGGACGATATTGAAAGTGAAATTGAAGTTTTTTCCTATGATCGTAAAATTACCCTGTTGTTGCCATCCCTGTATTCAGAGTTTACCGGCGAGGCCATGCCCAGGATTGTAAAAATGCTGGAAACTGTACCTTATGTTCATCGCCTTGTTTTATCTCTGGATCGGGCCAGTGAAAAGGAGTTCGAAGCCGTTAAAAAGTTATTCAGTGGTTTCGATTATGATGTCCAGATAATCTGGCAGGACAGTCCGAGAATTAGAGCTCTTTATGACTATCTGGAGAAGCGTCAGTTTTATATCGGTTATCAGGGAAAGGGCAGAGGAGTCTGGTTTGCCATCGGTTATATCCTGGCCAAAAAAGATACCAAGGTCATTGCCCTCCATGATTGTGATATTGTCAATTATGATCGGGGTTTGCTGGCCAGGCTGGTTTATCCACTGGTGAACCCATCGCTGGTTTATGAATTCAGCAAGGGATATTATTCCCGGGTCAGTAATTGCCAGTTGTATGGACGGGTTACCCGGTTATATCTTACCCCGATGTTGCAGGCCTTGAAGGAAATGTTCGGGGCTCGGGATTTTTTTGAGTTTCTTGAAAGCTTTCGTTATATTCTCAGTGGTGAATTTGCCATGCGTACTGACATGGCGGCCAAGGTTCGTATTACCCCCGACTGGGGTCTGGAGATTACTACCCTGGGTGAGGTCTACAACCTGGCAACTCCGGTCCGGGTCTGTCAGGTTGAACTGCTGGCCAATTATGAACATAAGCATCAGGAACTTAAAAAAGGTCAGGATTCGGAAAGCGGTCTCAGTAAAATGGTGATAGATATTACCCGGGCACTTTTTCGGATCCTTGCTCAGGATGGCCTCGTGTTTACGCCGGCAGTCGTCCGGTCTTTAAGGGTTACCTATATCAACTTCGCCCGGGTGAATATTGAAAAATATGATGCCCTGGCCAAGCTCAATGGTTTGCGTTTTGAGCGCCATGAAGAAATTTCCGCGGTTGAACAGTTTTCCACGGCGTTGACCATGGCTTCTGAGCGTTTTATGGAGGATCCCATCGGGACGCCGTTGATGCCCGGCTGGCATCGGGTAATCTCGGCTGAATCTGACTTTGGCAACCGTATGATTGAGGTTATTGAGGCTGAAAATCGATAAAAAAAGGGGATGATTATGCAGGTTCTGGTGCTTTACTATTCCAAAGGGGGAAATACCCGGCAACTTGGAGAGAAAATTGTTGAGGGTATACAGTCAACCGGGGTGGACGCAGTCTTACGTTCGACAGCTGAAGTCATTAAAGATGATTTTTTGCAATCGGCCGGGGTTATTGCCGGTTCCCCGGTTTATTTCGGGGTCATGGCGGCTGAACTGAAACGGGTATTCGATGAATTTGTCGGGATCAGGAAAAAAATGGAAAATAAAGTGGGGGCGGCATTTGCCACCGGCGGTCACGTTACCGGCGGCAAGGAAACCACCATTATGTCAATTCTCCAGTGTATGTTTATATATGGGATGATTATTGTCGGCGATCCCATGAGTGCTTCAGGCCACTACGGGGTGGCTTCGGTGGGGGCTCCGGATAATACTGCTGCCGGTGATGGTTTTGAGCTGGGAAGGCGGGTGGCGGAATTATGCCAGAAATTAAAAATTTGATGTACAGATAAGAAGAAAGAAGAGGGGAACGCCGAATATTAACTTTCTGAGTTGTTCTAAAAACGGCTGAAAAGACATTTCCAGGGATGTTCCGGCATGGCTCTCGCTCATTCTCGCCGGCCGTCCATGGCCGGCTTCCGAGGCGTCCGCCGCGAATCACAATGG
This sequence comes from Pseudomonadota bacterium, assembly GCA_034660915.1. NCBI lineage: Bacteria > Pseudomonadati > Pseudomonadota > Pseudomonadota bacterium. Next base: position 9,983 of record JAYEKE010000229.1, on the reverse strand, counting down.
GGGACAGTTTTTAAAACTGTCCCCACCCAAGCGGCCAATGCCGCTATGAGCCAAGCCCGAACATCCCATGATATATTCATGGAAATGTAAGTCAGAAAGTTGAGTCGAATATATTATGGGCGCCCCCTTTTTTTTTGGTGGATGATGTCTGTTGTTTTCGGTCGTTGTCAGGATTATGAGCCCGGGAAATTAAAAAATTGCCTGCAGGATATGATTTCCTCCCTGGGAGCTGAAAAACTGATTCGTTCCGGTGACCGGGTGCTGATAAAGCCAAATCTCATTGCTCCCCGCCCGGCGGTTGACGCCGTTTGTACCCACCCGGCAATAATCAGGGCTCTGGCCGTTATCATTCGAGATTGTGGCGGCCGGCCGTATATCGGTGACAGTCCGGGCTATGCTCCACTGGAACGCTGCCTGGCTGAAAGCGGGATACAAGCGGTTGTCGATGAACTGGGAATAAAGGTAGTTTCTTTCAAGACGCAGGTGGAAGTCAGTCGGCCTGAAAATCGGATTCTGAAAAGGTTTCAGCTGGGCGGTCGGGTTCTGGAGTTTGAGCGGATCATTAACGTGCCGAAGCTGAAAACTCATGGCATGATGGGTCTGACCCTGGCGGTAAAGAATCTGTTTGGTTGCATTTCAGGTTATGATAAGGCCCGCTGGCATCTGCGCGCCGGTCATAACCGGCAGCTTTTTGCCCGAATTCTGCTGGATATCTACCAGACGGTAAAGCCGGATCTGCATATTCTTGATGGTGTTGTCGGAATGGAGGGTGAAGGTCCAACCCATGGTCAACCGGTTTCTTTTGGCATCTTGGGTGCATCCCCGGATGGCATTAGCTTGGATTATGCTGCCGCGAGGCTCATTAATTATCCTGAGATTACCCCTGTCAGTCAGGAGGCTATTGATGAAGGGCTGCTTAATCCAGGGAAGCTGAAAGTGCTTGGAGATTGCACGGCTGAAGACATTCCCGCCATCAAACCGGCCCGGGGGAGTGAAGATGCCGCTTTTCCCTTCCATCGATTGATTCGCAGATTATTGGTCAAAAAACCGGTGATTTCATCATCGCGCTGCCACCGGTGCCTGGTCTGCGTCAAACATTGTCCGGCCCGGGCAATGAAATTTATTGACCGTTCGGTACGGATTGATTATAAAGCCTGCATCCGTTGTTATTGTTGTCATGAATTGTGTCCTTATGGAGCCGTGCGGGTGAAATGGGGACTGCTAAGGTAAGGAAATGGATATAACCAAACTTCATTGTATTGATCTGGACCAGCCCCAGCTGGAAGGATTTACCAAATTTATCAGTGCCTGGATATATCAGGGGGATGAGTGTACTCTGCTGGTTGATCCAGGTCCCCTTTCATCCATCCCGCTGCTGTTGAAAGAGCTGGAACGTTTGGGGATTACCAGGCTTGATTATATTTTATTGACCCATATTCATATTGATCATGCCGGGGGGACGGGAAAACTGCTGGAGTTTTTTCCCACAGCCCGGGTTATTTGCCATCCGGATGGGATTAAACATCTGGTGACCCCGGATAAGCTTTGGCAGGGATCATTGAAAGTTCTGGGGAAGATGGCTGAAGCCTATGGGGAAATTCTTCCGGTTCCGGCCGCCAGCATCAGTTTTTCTGAAAACATCGGCAACCTTAATCTGCGGGCGATTCTGACCCCCGGACATGCTCAACATCACCTGTGTTTCTGCTATGAAGACCTGTTGTTCGGCGGCGAAGTGGTCGGGGTGCGCAGTGAGGTTGATGACGGGATATACATGCGGCCGGCAACCCCGCCACGATTCATTCTGGAAGTGGCTCTGGAATCCATTGACAGGGTTATGTCCTTAACCCCTCGTTACCTGGTTTTTGCCCATTATGGTCTGGTGGAACCGGCCATGGAATACCTTGAAATTGGCCGCAATCAGCTGTTGCTCTGGGTGGAAGGGGTGAAAACTATTGCCGCCCAGGGGGTGGGTGAGGGAATGGAGGACCGGTTGTTTGACTGGCTGGTGGATCATGACCCGGTATACCGGCGGATCAACCAGTTGCCGCCGGCTGTTTTTGCCCGGGAACGGTATTTTCTTAAAAATACCATGGACGGCATGTTGGGCTATCTTAGCAACCGGGAGAAGTAAGAGCCGTTATAAATAAAATGTCAACTTTCTGAGTTATGAAAAAACAGCTTGAAAAAACTTGTTTTAAGGATGTTCCGCCATGGCTCTCGCTCATTCTCGCTGCACATCGTGTGCAGCTCCGAGGTGCCCGCCGCGAATCACCGTCATGGTGATTCGTTCGGCGGCCAATACCGCTATGAGTCATGCCCGAACATCCCGGTAAATTTCTTGTCTTGGGGTTATTTTTTCAGCAACAGTGCCGCTGCCTGTTGCAAGGTTTCCTCGGTTTTACAGAAGCAGAAGCGGACCAGCTGTTTAGGTGAAGCATTGCGGGGATAAAAGCTGCTGCCCGGAACGGTTGCCACGCCCACGTTTTTAACCAGCTGGTGGGCAAAACTGATATCGTCATCACGGCTCAGCTGACTGAAATCCGCCATGATGTAGTAGGCCCCGGCGGGATTGCTGCAGTGAAAGCCGCACTGTTCCAGTGTTTGCAGTAAAAAACCACGTTTTTCAGTATATTCTGCCGCCAGCTCCCGGTAGTAGTCATCGGCACAATCCATCATCACCGCCGCCCCTTCCTGTAAAGGAGCCGGGGCCCCCACGGTGAGGAAATCATGGACTTTGCGAATGCCGCTGGTGATGGTTTCCGCGGCGATGCAGTAACCAATGCGCCAGCCAGTGACGCTGAAGGTTTTCGAGATACCATTGATGGTGATAGTTCGTTCCTTCATGCCGTCAATTCGGGCCAGGGGGTAATGGATATTTTCATCATAAAGAATATGTTCGTAAATTTCATCGGTGATCGCCAGTACATCCCATTTTTGACAAAGCCGGGCGATTAATTCCAATTCTTTCAGGGAAAACACTTTTCCGGTGGGATTGTGCGGCGTATTGATAATAATGGCCCTGGTTTGGTTGTTGAAGGCTGCGGTTAATTCAGCCTCATCCAGATGCCAGTCAGGAGCCTGGAGGGTGACATAACGGGGAATGGCATCAGCCAGAATGGCATCTGGACCATAATTTTCATAAAATGGGGCAAAGATGATGACTTCATCATCAGGATTAAGGGTAGCCAGGAGGCTGGCGATCATTCCTTCGGTGGAACCGCAAGTGACGGTGATCTCTTTTTCCGGATCGACTTCCCAGTTATAGAAGTGTTTCAGTTTGCGGCTGATAGCCTGCCGTAGATTGCTGGTGCCCCAGGTGATGGCATACTGGTTGAAATCATCGTCTATGGCTTTTTTTGCCGCTTCTTTGATCATCACAGGGGCGGGAAAATCAGGAAATCCCTGGCTGAGGTTGACCCCGTTATATTGCTGGCATAACCTGGTCATTCCCCGGATGACGGATTCTTTAAACTGAGAAGCCTTGAAAGATTCAGAAATACTCATGCTGGAAATATCCCCCTTACTTTTTTGGTTATCGGGCCCGGGATACCCTTGCCGATCTGCCGATTGTCAACCTTGATAATCGGCATGGCATCCACGGTGGTACTGGTGATAAAAACTTCATCGGCGGCGAATAATTCATCCAGGAAACAGATTTTGCAGCTGACCGTCAACCCGTCTTCCCGGGCCCGATCAATGATATACTGGCGGGAAATACCTGGAAGGATATAGTTATTCAATTCGGGAGTGTAAATTATTTTATCCTTAACCAGAAAAATATTAGCAGCACAGGCTTCATTGATCTCCTGTTTTTCAGAGATGAAGAAGGCTTCCTGACAGCCCTGCCGGTGGGCCTGCTGTTTCATTAAAATATTAGGTAACAGGGCGATGGTTTTCAGATAACAGCGATTCCAGCGCATTTCCTCGACGGTAATGGCCTGTTGCCCCTGGCTGAAAAAGCTTTCATCGTATTGCGGTCGGGGACGGAAAGTCATGACCAGCTGAGGCTCTAAAGGTTCCGGATAGCTGTGATGTCGGGGCATGATGCCCCGGGTGAGCTGAATGTAAATCATGGTTTCCTGGTAACCTGACCGTTTGATGCCTTCAGCAATGATTGCCGGCCAATCGCTGTATGATAGCGGCAGAGGGATATTGATTCCCGCCGCACTTCGCTCCAGGCGCCTGAAGTGCTCAGGCATGAGGAATGGGCGGCCGCTTCTGGTGCAGACAACCTCATATACCCCATCAGCAAACGTATATCCACGGTCATTGATGGGGATGCAGGCCTGCTCCATGGGGATGAACTCATTATTGATATAGGCTATATCTGCCATTTGCTGCCTCCCGGAGAAAAGATTCCGGTTTTTAAATTTACTCAAAACCGGAGAGGGTTGACTGGTTGAAACATTAGATTAAATCATGGTGATGAGTCAAGGGAAAGATCAATTTTTGCATGTAAAGATTTTTTTTCAGACAATGGTGATTTTTTTGTTGACTTTATCTTCTAATTTAATTATATAGCTATAACTGATTCGTCTGCAGGATCATTGAAGCGACATGTTGTTATGACGTTTTGTACCGATGCAGACTGATTCAGAGTAACCTAAGTAGGAGGACAGAAAATTGGCAGAAGGAACAGTGAAATGGTTTAACGACCAAAAAGGGTATGGTTTTATTGAACAGGACAGTGGTGAGGATATTTTCGTGCATCATTCAGCTATTGAAGGGACGGGGTTTAAATCCCTTTCTGAAGGTGATCGTGTAGCTTTTGATGTCGGTCAAGGGCAAAAAGGTCCGGCAGCTGAGAACGTCAAAAAACTATAAATAGTCAATTTTGCGTAAAAAGGCATCTCGTCCGTAATGGGCGGGATGCCTTTTTTTTTGCCTGAAAAAATATTTTTTTATGTAGCGGAAAAATGCCGTCAGAAATAATCATAAAATTCCAGGAAAAGATCTTTCTCTTTTACCGCCGCCAGGGACTGGTTCTTCCCTGGCGGCAGACCACTGATCCCTACCGGATTCTGGTGGCGGAAATCATGTTACAGCAGACCTAGGTTGAAAGGGTTATTTCCTTTTATGAACGCTGGCTGGCTCGTTGGGAAACGGTGGAAGAATTGGCTGGGGCTACCCTGAAGGAATTTCTTTCGCATTCCCCTCGTTTTTCCGTGGAGCGGTGGTCTCGGACAAGAACGAGAATTGATCGCAGATGTGCTTAAACGCTGGCGGTAAACAGGCCCATCAATTTTTTTTGCATGGCCAGGGTTACCTTCTCCCGATCATGGTTTTGTCGCAGCCCAGGCAGACGGTGCAGCCGGATATTCCTAAAATTTTCATAGCTTTTTTCCCCAATTGAATTTAGTAAAGACCGAACTTAGAGATCAAGTTTTTCAAACAGAATAAAAAGGAGGAGCAGGGCAATGATAAAAACGGGAATCAGGACCCATGGAGAAACTCCTAAAATTCCCGGGACGGTTATTTTCCCCCAACTTCCCCAGGTCAGGATACTTGTTTTCATGGCCGGATAAACTTCAGCATAGATTGCGGCCCCGACCAGCATGCCTAATATTGCCCAGATAGCGTGCCAGTGCCCTTCACCCAGGGCTCCCACCGAGGTTCCGGGACAGTATCCCATAATCGCCCAGCCGCACCCGAAAAGGGAACCGCCGATGAGGTTGGCACCCACATGGGTTGCCTTGACTTTCAGGACCACCACCCCGGTACTCACCAACAGGTTGATGCCGATAGTTCCAACTATGATGGCTGAAAGCATAAATTTGAGAATGGTCATGTCTGTTAGCAGCATGGCTCCCACCTGTTTTTCAAAACGCAGTACTCTTCCCTGTTGGAGCAGGATGCCAAAAAAGATGCCGGTGATTAATCCAAGGGTTATTTCATTCATGACTTTCCTCCTTTTCCGGACCGGTAAACCAGGTGAGCGAGTATAATTCCGGCGCCGAAAAAACCTGCCATGGAGAGGAACCCGCTGACGGAAAACTGCATCAAGCCGCTGAGTCCATGGCCACTGGGGCAACCACCTGCGAGCCGGGCGCCGAACATGGCCACAATTCCCCCCAGGAAGGCTCCTACGGCTCGGGTGGAGACTTTGTTGCCGAATTGTTGTTTCCAGATGGGTGGCACAGCTTCAACTTTGAAGCTTCGATCACTTATAGAGGCGGCAAAAGATCCGAGCAGGATGCCGATGACAAACATAAACTGCCAGTCCACCTTCTCATGGAAAAAAGTCTTGCTGCTTCATGGAGTTGTTCACGGTTGCCTTTGTAATGTGGGAAATAACTGTCGATGATTTTCAAATAGTGTTGTAGATTGGTTTGGTGAAAAGAGATCCAGAGACCGAATCGATCTGAAAGGGAAATGCGTTCTTCAATCGCATCCGCGTAATGGAGCTCTCCATCAACCAGTCTGCTCTCCAGATTGTCCTGCAGGTATTCGGGCAGCAGATGGCGACGATTTGAGGTGGCATAAATCAGTATATTTTCCGGGGGTTGTTCGATGCTGCCTTCTAAAACGCTTTTCAGGGGTACGTAGGAATTGTCATTTTCTTCAAATGAGAAATCATCCAGAAATATAATAAAGCGATAGGCAAGGTTGCGAATTTCATCAACGATCTCCGGCAGAATAGTCAGATCATCTTTATAGATTTCTATCAGCCGCAATCCCCGAGGATGGGAATGATTCAATATGGCCTTGATTAAGGAAGACTTCCCTGTTCCGCGCGCACCCCAGAGCAGCGCATTGTTGGCGGGTTGCTGCTGGATAAAACGTTTCGTGTTTTCAATAAGTTGTTTTTTCTGACGTTCGATGCCAATTAAAGAATCCAGAGTGATCGGATCAATGATCTGAACCGGATGTAGATGTTTCCTGTAAGGGCGCCAGATGGCCGCATAGGTATCTTGCCAGTTTATCTTCATGGTGGCGTCCTGAAGTTTGTGGTATTCGAGGATTAACAAATGCCTATTAAAAATATTAGAGAATCAGTGATTTGGTATGTTGTTATTACCATGTTTCGAGAAGCAAACAATATTGCCATCATTATTACGCCATCAATTTCTCGGATCAAAAGCTTCGTTCCAGGTTGATGGTTTTGGATGGGCTGAATTTGTTTGCGCTAAAGAAATATATCAGTTTGGAATCATTCCAGTCGATCAGGGTATTTATCTTCCGGATGCTGATTGTTTTCAAATTAAGCTCGCACGCAGATCATTAACGTTCCATGAATCTATTTAAAGTTAAAGCGTTTTACCCATCCGGCAAAACTTCCCCACGACCCTAAATATCAAGCAAAACATTCAGAATGTAATAATTCTGTAACCTTCCTCAATATAGGCTGATATCGATGGATGTCCAGACATTTCTCCAATCAGAGAAATACCTTCAGCCTCAACTGCGGATGCAACTCCAAGTTTAGTCGAACAGGCCCGACAAGCACCAACAATCAACCCTTGCTCTTTTGTTTTAAGATAAAGCTGGTTGAGAAAATGACCCGGAGTTGCCATTTCAGGTACCAATTTAACCGCATCGCCCTCGATAATAATTTTCCCCTCCATACCCTTGGCCGCCATATCGAGACCATTCAGAAGAACATGGATAAAACAGATAGGGTCACCGCGAAAAGCAAATATAGCTGTTTTAGTCATCGTCATCTCCATTTTGTTGTGATCGCAGGTTATAATGTAAAAACCATCCTTCTTAGCTTAACAACCCTTTCAGCTTTACCATAAATATTTGAGTATCCCAAAGTATTTTCTCCCCTCGCATAACTTTCCCGGCTCAATCCAGATGGCCCCATGAATAAAAACTTTCCAACTTCCGCTGCTGTAACGGTAATGCGACAGAAAAACTCTGGCTTTTGACGCAGAGTCCATCTTCGCTTGACATGGCGTCCGAATAAATCATCTGATTATACGGTTTTATTTCAGCCATTCAGCATTTAAAAATACTTAAAATGAACAATAAAAGCTGTAAGGCTGTCTTGTCATGCCGGTTGTACTTTAAGACTGAAAAAATCGGCAGCATTTTTGTAGGATATCTTTTCCAGAGCTTCGTGGGAGATATCGGCTGCTTCCAATTCCTTAAGCTCTCTGTCCCATGCGTACGGGATGTTCGGAAAGTCGGAACCATACATAATCCTGTCTGACCTGTAATGCCTGAGAGCTAATTTTTCCCCAATCGGAAAGTAATCTGTGATGACCATAGTTGTATCCAGCCAGAGATTGTCATATTTTTCAATCAGTTTTCTGTAAGCCGCTATCTCATCAAACCCCATATGGGGGACACAGATTTTAATATCCGGAAAATCTTCTAAAATATGTTCCAGTTTTTCAGCACTGCAAAGCTGATATGGATCGCAGCGGTAGGCGGTGCTTTTCGGCTCTCTGCCGACATGCATTACCAGCGGTTTTTCATTGATCCGGCAACATTCATACAGGCGATTCATAAGTTCACTGTTCATATCGAAACACTGAACATGAGCATGCAGCTTCAGCCCACCTAGACCGGAATCAAATGCTTCCTGTAAAATATTTTCGGCATTGTCTTCGCCGGGGAATACGGTGGCCATTCCGGTAACCAGATGGCTGTATTCACTGCATTTTTCCGCCATATACTTATTCAGTTGTCTCGCGATCCCCGGCTTATGGGCATATTGGAGCGCGATGATATGCTTTATGCCATGTGAGAGCAAAAACTCAAATATCTCGGAGGAGGTTAGCTGATATCTGATCTGCCAGGCATTCTTATCAAACCATTTCCTGATTGCGGAAAAAATGCTGCCCGGAAAAATATGGACATGGGCATCAATTATGGGGGGCAGGCCAGCAGGAACAGTTGAACTCTCCTGATCATTCATTGACGGCATCTTTGATTTCAACATTATAGCACCAATCTACTCTTTTTAAACAGCATAAACCAGATAACGACCGGAATAACCCGCCCGCACCTCACGGCAAAGTTATTTTGGTAGCCGACTGCAGTTGCCTTGTGAGCTACGTTTAGCGGCAAATACCGACCTAACTCGCCAACCACGCTTCTGCCGAAGCTTTCTGGTCTCTATTAAAAGCCTTGATTTCCAGGCCTGGGTACAACAATCCCTCAAATTCACTTACTTTCTTTAACCAGGCCTTGTCAGTTAATACCGCTGCGCGGTCAAATTTTTTCATAAGCCCAAACATTGCGGGAAGCCGGGAAAATTCAATTCCAATTGCAGCAAGTGACGGAAGATGGAAGTCGATAACGTCATACAGCATTGTGCCATTTTTAATATTCTGTGATTTGTTGACAAGCTCGTCTAAGGCAATTTTCATATCTTCGGCATTCAGCTTTCCACTCAACTCAATATCTAAACGATTTATGCCTTGTGGAATTATTTTAAACATAAAACCTCCTGTTTACGGGTAACCTGGACATTTACGCCTTTATGAGGAGCCTGCCGGGTTATTTACAGGCTTTCAAGGATTGCTTCTTTTTTTATTTTTCAGTAGTTCCTCGTGCGGAGAGAGTCGTTTGCACCATCAGACGAAACAAAGATTCCAGTCCCTGCTGCACGTCAATCGATCAACTTGGTTATCAACAGCATCATTGCTGTTATTATTTCATTGATTATGTCGTAAGTTCTGTGGTCAAATTGTGTTTCCTTTCAGCCCTATTTCCTCAGCTACTTCTCGCATCCCCATTATGGTATCTTCAATAAGTTCCCCGATCTCTACCCCCAGCATTTCAGCACCCTTCTGGATGATAGATCTGTCTACTCCGGCAGCAAACGAAGGTGATTTCCATTTTTTCTTAACCGATTTTACGGTCATATCCATGACACTCTTTGATGGCCGAACCATGGCATTGGCCGCGATAAGCCCCGTTAATTCATCAATGGCATAAAGTGTTTTCTCCAAGGTGGTTTCAGGCTCAACATCTGAGCATATTCCCCATCCGTGGGAAACAACGGCCCGGATATATTCTTTTGGCCAGCC
>JAYEKE010000228.1:51350-57133 GCA_034660915.1 Pseudomonadota bacterium | reverse complement strand
ATAATGCACAACACCCAACAGGTAACTGTATGTATATAGCAAATCCCTTTGATCATTTAACCAATAGCTAACGGCTAAGAGCTAATCGCTCAATTTAGTCAACTATTTAGTCCCCGATTCACTTAGCAGCTCACTATCCTGGAACGTCGTCGCCGGAGCTGGTTCATCATAGCTTCTTCCCGGTTCATACTCCATCATCTTCTGAGCCTGAAGGCCAACTGTGCGGAAAAGCGACATCACCGGAATATCATTGGGACAGGCAGTATCGCACAGACCGCAACCGACACAGGACATGACCATGTGATTCAACCGGGTAAGATGAAACATCACCGTATTGGCCGGCATGCGAATGGCCCCTTTATCCGCCGCCCAGCTAAGATATTGATCAGGAGTATGCTCAAAAGTCGGTGAGCGAAAAACACATTCCCGACAATAACAGATTGGGCAATTAATCATACAGTTGTAGCAGCGCATGCAGGTAGAAAGCATTTCCTGAATACCTTTGATTGAATTTACCCGCTGTCCGAACTCATCCAGAACCTGATCACGGGTTTTCACCCGCTCATCCTTTAATGAGGAAATGCATTCAGCCCGTTTGGGTTGTTCGGTATCATTGAATTCCAGGATGTTTTTTTCCGCTAGTTCTGCCGCCAGCTCATCTCCCGCTTCTATATAAATATTTTTTTCACAGTCGACCCCCCAAAGACCAATAACCAAATCAACCAGTTCCAAAGGCATTGATGGATATTCACAGATGGTACAAGCGGAACGAAAGGGGGCTTCACCGTCAGCTTCACAGCGGCCGGCAGCAGCCTGTTTCCTGAGGTCAGCCGCCGGATCTTTACCTGCCTTAACCAGGGAGGAAAAATCTTTCGGTTCATAGGTTCCCAGGCAGTCAACCGCGATAATCAACAACGATTCCCGGCAAATCTGCTGAAACTTGGTTAACTCCACCAGCGCCCGGGCTTCACAGGGTTTAACCACCACCGCGATCTTTTCACCGGGATCACTGAACGTCAGGTTTGAAATGAGCCTGGCGGCCTGCACCGGGATAACCGGGGCACTCACATCCGTATCAGCCAGCAGGTCAGGATTTTTAACCAGGGCCTGGACATAGTTATCACCGCCGGTTGTCTTTTTGGGCAGCATAACGCTGCCAACCAGGTCGCTTTGCAGCAGCCGCTCCATAAAATCCTGAACGGAACGGTTGAATCCCTTATCTCCCAGGTCGATGACCGTTGATTTCATCAGTTTCGGCCTCCAAATATTGAAATAAAAGAAGAATAAAAGGGGTCAGAGTAAAATTAAATCTAACCCAATCTATCTCACTGTTTCTTTATTATTTTAATTTATTTTTACTCTGACCTCTTTTATTGGCCTTTAGCCTTTAACCTTATACCTGAGCTTGTTACGGCCTTTGGCCTTTAGCCTTTAACCTTATACATGAACTCACAAATCCCATTCATCAGCCAGTGGGTTCGGCCCCATGGATTCCAGGGCGCCGTTGTACTCGCGCACCGTTTCTGCAAAAAGACGCCCTTCACTGGCGCTGATCCAGCGCAGCCAGACACGATCCTGATCAAGACCCAATGTTTCCATGATATTCCGCAGCAAGGCAATCCGCCGCCGGGCCTTCAGATTACCGGTCTGATAGTGACAATCACCAGGGTGACATCCACCAATCAGCACCCCGTCGGCACCATCAAGAAGGGCTTTCAGCACATACACCACATCTATGGCCCCGGAACACATGAGATGAAGAATCCGGATCCCGGCCGGGTACTGTTGCCGGGTAGTCCCGGCCAGATCGGCTCCCGTATATGTACACCAGTGACAGAGGAAAGCCACTATCCGCGGTTCATTGGTATTTTCTGCCATAATTTCTACCCATATTCCAGTATGTTAGACAACTTTTCTAAACTACTTTATTAATTGATCCGCCATGGCCATCATCTGGCCCTTGTCGAAACCGACCTGCTGAGTAGCCCCATTAGGACAGACAGCGGCACAGCTTCCACAACCATGACAGAGGTCATAATGAACTTCAGCAATATTATTTTCAGGATTAATTTCCCGGGCTCCATAGGGGCAGACATCAACACAGAGACCACAGCCGCTGCAAAGCCTGGTACTGACCATCACTGCATATTTTGAGGCTTGAATATTTTCCCTTGCCAGAACCGTTGCCGCCCGGGATGCCGCCGCCCGACTTCTTGCCAGAGTTTCTTCTATATGCAGTGGCGCTGAAGCAAGGCCACAATGATAGCGCCCCTCACCAACAAAATCAACCAGCGCTGCCTTGCTGTTGGCCTCGGCAAAAAAGCCATATTCATCCAGAGGCAGATTCAAAACCGCTGCCAGTTGCTGATTATCTCCAGGCTCAATCCCGGTACTTAAAACCAGAATATCCGGTTCCAGGGTTAACTGCCGGCGTAGAATCTGATCGTTATAGCTCACTTGAAGTTTTTCACCGCTCACAGCAACATCCGGTTTAGACTCAAGATCGTAAGGAGTAAAGAGTACCCCTTCATCACGGGCGGCGCGGTAATAATCTTCATAGAGGCCATAGGCGCGCAGGTCACGGTACAACACCGTCACCTGGATATCAGGATTTGCTTCTTTTAATCGGCGGGCATTTTTCAATGCATGAGTACAGCAAACCCGGCTGCAATATTCCCGTTTACCCGGTTCACGTGAGCCAACACACTGAATCATCACCACCGAGTGAATAGACTGCAGGGATTCAGGACTGGAGGCAATGCGTTCTTCCAGCTCTGTCTGGGTCAACACCCGCTCATCCTGACCACGCAGATATTCATCGGTTGAAGCTTCCCGGGCCCCAGTCGCCACCACCAGTACTCCATGATGAAGTAAATGATCGGTTTCCCCTTGTTTAACAACCGTGGTATAATTTCCTGTTTCCCCCTGATGTCCCACAATCTGGGCTTCAGCAAGAACCTCAATCAACTCATTTTCACCCACTTCAGCCGCCAATGATTCGGCAAATGGCCGGGGGACGGAACCTTTAATCGTGTAGTGAGCTTCCAGCAGCCGTCCTCCAAGTTTATCGGTTTTTTCCACCAGCGTCACCCCATATCCCCGGGCGGCCAGGGAAAGAGCCGCAGTCATTCCGGCAACCCCGCCGCCAACAACCAGGGCCCGCTGTTCAACCGCAACGGTTTGATTGACTGCGGGAAGATCACGATAAACCTTGGTTACCGCGGCCTGGACCAGAACCGCAGCTTTAGCTTTCAACATCCTGTCCCCAGGTTGATGGGGGAGAAGACACTGTTCCTTCAAATTGACCACGGTAAAAGCATTAGAGTTAAAACCTATCTCCCGGGCAAATTTATCCAGCAAACGTTCCATTTCCCTGACCGAACAGGCACCGATAACAATTCGATTCAGCTCATGCTCGCCGATAAAGCGGCGTAAGTCTACAAGTCCTTCCGCGGTACAGGCATGGTCGATAATTTCAGCGCAAACAACCCGATGCCGCGTACTGACCTCTTGGCACAATCCAGCAAAATCAAGCTCATCAGCCATAAAACCGGAACAGGAACAAAGAAAAACTCCAATCCGGGGTTCTTCCACCCAGACATTCCCCTCCCTGGGCATCAATTTGCGATTATTATCTTCGACTTCATCTGTAGTTATATTATTATCTGTCAACGATACCAGCAGAGCATCAGCGGCTCCGGCGGCTTCCATCACCGTTTCCGGGATATCCTTGGGACCGCAGAAAGCACCGGCGGCAAAAACACCGGGAACGGAAGTCTGGGTCGGATTGAATTCCCCCGTCCGACAAAAACCATAATCGTCAAGTTCCAAACCCAGATCAGCAGCAAAATCAAGTCGGGGAGCATCAAAACCCAGCGATAATACGACCAGATCCACCTCATCTTCAAGAAATTTTCCCCCATCATCATAAATCAGACGGAGCTTATGACTTTTGGGATCTTCCTTGACGGTGGAGATCATTGAACGTCGGTAATTAATCTTAAATTCTTCCCGGGCCCGGTTGAAATATTTTTCATATCCCTTGCCCATCCCCCGCAAGTCCATATAGTAAACAACCACCTCGGTTTCCGGGCTCCGCTCACGGATAAACATGGCCTGTTTGGTAGCATACATGCAGCAGACCGAAGAACAATACCCTCGACCACAGGAAACATCACGAGAACCGACGCACTGAATAAAGGCCACCCGACGCGGTTTTGAACCATCAGCCGGAGCATACACCTGACCCTGGTTGGGACCGGAATAACTGATCATCCGCTCCAACTGGCGACTGCTCACCACATTGGCATAACGACCAAAACCATACTCACCTTTCAGCCCGCCATCAACGAGAGAAAAACCGGGAGTCAGAAGAATGGCATCGCTCTTAACTTCCTCTTCTGTTGCTTCGGCCTCCAGGTTGATGGCATCAACCGGACAGGCATCAACACAGGCCCCGCAGCGGGTACATTGCTCAAAATCGATCCGGTAGCCGGCTTTTACCATCTTCGGGTATTGCTTATAGATTGCCGCCCGTTCTTCAAGTCCGCCACTGAACTCGTAAGAAACGCTCACCGGGCACACCGCACTGCAATCACCGCAGTCAATACATTTTTCCTGATCCACTCCCAGGGGATCAACCTTAAGTGTAACCTTGAAATTTCCCGGCTCCCCGCTGATTTGCCGGGGATAACTGCCAACCTTGATCTCCAGATTATCATGGAGACGACATTCAACAAAAGGACAATAAGCCGGCTGTTTCGGTGAAAGGAAGCAAACACCACAGGAATTGGTGGGGAAAGTATTATCAAGCAGCGGAAAAAAGCCGCCAATAGCCGCTTCTTTTTCCACCATGGTTACGGCACAACCCTGCTCAGCCAGCTGCAATGCCGCTGTCATCCCGGCAAAACCACCGCCAATAACCATTACTTTGTTATTTTTTTGCTTATCAACAGACATCACAGCCCCTAAAAGAGGTTCGCTGGATTATTAAAATGTTTTTTCCACCAACGTTGGCGATTTCCAACCTGGAAGGCCTCAGCCATCATTTCAGTAAAATAGAGAATCGGTAAGCGCTGCTGGCGGATATCAACATTTGCCTGACATAAAGCGCATGAAGTCACCATGCAGTCGGCCCCGGCGGCAACGGCATAGTCCGCAATCTTGTTAACCAGGACAGCCGCTTTATCGGGATGGGTAAGTCCCAGGTCACTGCCGCAACAATCCACCTTGCAGGACCAATCAAGAACGTCGGCACCAAGATCTGTCATCATTTGGTCAAGCCGCTGGGGATTTTCCACATCATCGGAGGCGGTAATCTCCTGGGGACGAATGATGGCACAACCATAGTAACAGACCACTTTCAACTCGCTGAGCGGCTTTTTCACCAGCTCTTTGATCTTGTCCCGCCACTGCTGATCAGCAATCAGATCGACGATCGACAACATCTTGATCTTGCCGGAGTAATTAAAATCAAGCAGCTCTTCCAGCTCTTTTCTCTTTTCCAAATCATGCTGCAGAGCATAATCCGCCCGCGCCAGGTTGTTATAACAGCCGGCACAGGGAATCAAGAGATCATCCCCCTGCGCTTCCGCCTGGGCAATATTAAAGGACGATAATCCCAAAGCCAGGGATGAAGACAGATTGTGGGCGGAGGCGGCGCCACAGCAGGACCAATCCGGCAGCTCAGCCAGCTCGATACCCATGGCTTCCATTACCGCCTTACTGGCCTCAATATACTCGATGGCGGTAGAGTGATTCGTGCAACCCGGATAGTAGGAATA